>NZ_QSPG01000030.1:0-19419 GCF_003436395.1 Collinsella sp. TM06-3
GTTCTCCGTGGCGGGGTTGTCTTAGATTCTTGTTGGGACTCTGCCTTTGGCTCAAAGAAAACGGGAGATGCGTTGTGCATCCCCCGTTTTTGTTGCGGTTAGTCCAAGTCAATAAACTTAGTGGTCAGTATCTTGCCGTCTTTGACGAGCATTCTGGCCATGGTGGGGCCTCGGCTGCCTCTGGGGTAGCTGGCGCTGCCCGGGTTGAGAACTAAGCAGCGGCCCACTTGGGCTTCTTTGGTTACGTGGGTGTGGCCGTTGATGGCTACGTCTACGGATCCCACCGGAAGGTCTTCGCGGTAGTGGGCTACGGCGAATTTGAGGCCTTCGTAAGTAAAGAGCGCAAGACGGTCTACATCGGGGCCGTAGTCGCGGTAGTAATCGTTGTTGCCCAATACGGCCCGCACAGGGGCGATGGTGCACAGGTGCTCGTAGTCCATCTCTGACGTGAGGTCGCCGGCGTGGATGATCAGGTCTGCGCCCTCAAGCTCATCCAAGAGCGCAGGCGATAAATAGCCGTGGGTGTCCGAGATGATGTCGATACGCTTGGCGCTTGCGCTGTTCATGGGATCCCTTCCGCAAAAAAACGATTCAGCAGATACATACAAAAAGGCCCCACGGCTCCGCAGACGATGGGTCCACAGGGCTGCGGGGCCAGTGTGCTAGAGACTCAGAGCCTTCTTGAGCGGCACGACGCGGCGGCGCGAAACCGGCACGCGTTCGTCGACGCCCGTAATGCCCAGCTGGATGGCGCCCGAGGGCACCGTCTCAACGTCCGTGACGCACGCCAAGTTAACGATATAGCGGCGGTGAACACGGAAGAAGCCAAAGTCGCAGAGCTTGGCCTCAAACTGCGCCAGCGAGGTCGTCGACAAAAAGCGATCATCGACGGTATAGATGCAGGAGTAATCGTCCTTGGCCATGATAAAGCGAATGTCGTCCACGGGAATAAGCACCTTGCGGCCGCCCTTTTCCACCGGGATACGCTCGATGGTCACCTTGCTGTCCGTAACCGGCTTGGCGCGTTGCATGACCTTCTCGATCGCGCGATCCAAGCGAGCTTCCTCGACCGGCTTCATCAGATAATCGACAGCATCCACGTCGAATGCCTCGACCGCATGGTCGCTATACGCAGTCACAAACACGATCGCCGGCGGATTTTTGAGCTTATGCAGCGCCTCGGCAAGTTGCAGGCCCGAGGCACCGGGCATCGAGATATCGAGAAACACGACATCCACGCGACTTTCCATAAGCATCTCGATGGCGGAGCGGACGCTCGACGCCTCCGTGATCGTGCCGATCTTGCCCGTTTGCTCGAGCAGGAAGCGAAGCTCCGAGCGAGCCGGCGCCTCATCATCCACAATCATCGCACGCAGCATAGGGATAAAACCTTTCGTCAACTAACTACGCCGGGCATCCGTCGCATGACGTTGAGCCCGTAGCCTTTTATTTTACTCTTGAATGTCAAAGATGCTCTCTGACAAATCAAGATGAAGAAGCACTTTGGTGCCCTTGCCCGGCGCCGATTTGACACGCGTATAGGAGTGTGGCCCATAAAAGCGATGGATGCGCTCCGAAATATTGTGCATGGCCACACCGGCGCCGCCACCCTGGGGAGAGCTGGCGTCGGGACGGGCAGAGCGCTCGTCAAACAATCTGGCGGCGGTGCCCTCATCCATGCCCACGCCGTTATCAGCAACGGCAATCAAGATTGCATCCTCGCCGTCTTGGTGAACGGTCACGTCGATCCTCAGGGCGCCGTCATCGCCCATACCATGACGCACGGCGTTCTCGACAATCGGCTGGATCACGAACGCCGGCACCAGCGTATCTTCCACGTCCTCGGACACATCGAACGTTGCAAGCACGCGGTCCTCGCCAAAGCGGGCCTTCTCAAAGGTAAGGTAGCGCTTGGTCTGTGCGACCTCGCGCGAGACCGGAATAAGCGATCCCGAGTTGTCGAGCGTGGCGCGATAGAACGATGAGAACTCACGCAGCAGTTCGCGGGCCCGCAACGGGTCGGTGCGCGTAAACGATGCGATAGTGTTGAGCGTGTTGAACAGAAAGTGCGGGTTAATCTGCGCCTGCAGCGCACGCACCTCGGCGCGCGCTGTGAGTTCCTTTTGCACCTCGAGCTCGTGGATGGCGAGCTGCGTGGACAAGATCTCGGCAAAGCCCGAGGCAAGCGCGTACTGGGTACGATCGACGGCGCGCGGGGTCTTGTAGTAGAACTTGAGCGTGCCGACGGTACGATCGCCCACCTTGATGGGGGCGATAATGCCGGCGGGGACTTGGTTGTGCGAGCCGTCCGAGCCCACGACATCCACCATACGGTTGAACGACTGTACGATGCCATGTTCGATAACGTAGCGCGTGGCAAGCGTGTGGATGGGAGAATCTGGCAATAGTTTTTCCTCAAACTCGCCCGCGCAGGCAAGCACGTTGTCCTCGTCGGTAATGGCCACCGTCATGGCGCGCGTCTCGGGCAAAATGCGCTGGCACACCAAACGCGCCGACTCCTGCGTCAGACCGCCCTTAATGTCCTCGAGCATGGCCGAGGCCACCGAGAGCGTTTCCTCGGTGTACTGAGAGCGCACCGAATCGGGATTGAGCGTCAAAAAGATAAAGATGCACAGAAAGATGCACAGCAGCGCACAGGCAATCACCGTGGCGATCGGCTCGATACCGGTCACCAGGGCAAAAATAAAGTACATCAGCACGCAAATGGCGCAGGCAACGGCAATGATGCGAAAGATTGATATTGAACTATCGCGCTGGGCGCGGCGGTCGATCATTCAGTCCCCTCCAGGATGCTGGTCAGTTGTGCGTCACGCCAGAGACCGTCCATAATCTTGGGCCAAAAGCTCTGGAAACGCAGGTAGCTTGCGGCGTTTTGGCGCGCGTAGGTCTTTGCCTCGTCAATACCGTGGCGCCAAATGCGAAGGTAGCCCTCGTGCTCGCGGGTAAACATGCTGCGGACCATAGCGGTCTTGCGCACGCGGTCGTCGAGCTCGCGCGAAATCCACGGGCCCGGGTAGGGCATGAGCGATGCCGCCGTAACGGGAATGAGCTCCTTTTGATGCGCGGCGAATGTCAACTTGGCCCGTTCGTAGTACCAACGGTATACATCCTGCATAAAGCGCGGTGAGCGCTTTTCGGACTCCGGAGGCAGATGGCGCACGGTCCACTCGTTATCGAACCACACGTCGTAGCCAAACATGCGCATGTTAAAGAGGTAATCCAAGTCCTCGCCGCGGGTGATAAACGGGTCAAAGGCCACACGCGTAAAGGCGCGGGCGTGCAGGGCCATCAGGCCGCCGCACACGTAGTTGGAGCGCGAGATGCGGGTGCCCGAGAGCGCCTTTTTCATCCAACGGTTGAACTCGATGCGCTTGGTCCACCAACGATGGCAGATGCCCGCCTTGTCCGTGGGAGCCAACGGCGAGCCGTCGCGATCGTAGAAATAGCCGCTCTTGACCAAGATCGGCAAGCCCTGACGCGTCTGCTGCCCCAACGCATAGGTCGCGCGCTTCATAAAGTCGGCGTCGATGACAGCCTCATCGTCATCCAAAAAGATAACCGCGTCATGCCCCAGCACCGCAGCGCAGGCCAGCCCCATGTTGCGGATGGCACCGTAACCTCGCAGGCTCACGCACTCGCCCGAACCCTTGGGTGCGATCTGAGCAACCCGGTCTGCGATGCGCGAGGCCTGGGTGTTGGTGACAACGGTGACCTTGAGCGTGGGATGCGCGTCGACAATCTCGTGCACGCGCAGCGACACATCGGCTGTGGCAGAAACGGGACAGACCACCAAAAGGATGATGCGCGGGATGTCACGTACCTGCTCAAGCGAGGCCAGGCAGCGGTCGAGTTCGGGATTGTCGGCGTTGAGTCGTGTCGAATGGTCATAGGTGCCAGGAGCGTTTGCGCGAGCGTCATCGCCCGCCCAATATGTTGGAATCACAACCGTGGCGTTCATGCCTCCCCTCCCTGCAACACAAAAACGGGGCGCCGCCAAACACAGGCGACGCCCCGCGACCTAGCTGGTTCCATCATACCCACTTGGGCAAATCATTGCTCGCAAGTCGCAATGTTTATTGCGGATAACCCCAAAAGAGTACCGCGGACAGGTCCAATAGCCGCTCGCTCCTATGCGGTCTGCTCTGCCGCCTGAGTCATGCGGGACAGGCGAACCAGCAGCATAAAGCCAACGATCAGCAGCACGCCAATGGAAAGGACGCCCAGCGACGGGTTGCCGGTCAGCGAGGTGACGACCGACACCAGGAAGGTGCCCATGACGCTTGCATAACGACCAAAGATGTCAAAGAAGCCGTAGTACTCGTTGGACTTTTCCTTGGGGATAATGCGGCCAAAGTAGCTACGGCTGAGCGCTTGCACGCCGCCCTGGAACAGGCCGACCATAATGGCAAGCACCCAGAATTCGAAGGCGGTCTTTAGGAAGAATGCGGCGAACAGCACAATGCCCATGTAGGCGGCGACGGCCACCAGGATCATGTTGAGCGTGCCCACGCGTCCGGCGAGCTTGCCGTAGATGATGGCAGACGGAAAGGCCACAAACTGCGTAACGAGCAGCGCCAGCACCAGCTGGGTCGAGTCGATGCCCAAAGCCGAGCCGTAGCTGGTAGCCATGGAAATGACCGTGTGGACGCCATCGATATAGAAGAAGAACGCGATCATGTAGACCAGCACGGTCTTGTTGTGGGCGATCTCGCGCATGGTGTGTCCGACCTCGGAGAACACACCGCCCACGATGTGGCCGATGGTGTCCTCGGGACCGCGCTCGCGACCGTACTTTTGCTTATAGGTGCGAATGAGCGGCAGGGTAAAGATGAGCCACCAGGCACCAGTGATGATAAACGACAGACGCGTTGCCAGCATGGTGGGGACGCCAAGAGCGGGGCCACCCATGATGAGCGCCAGGCAGATGATGAACGGCACGGTGGAACCGATGTAGCCCCAGGCATAGCCCGAACTGGACACGGCGTCCATGCGCTCGTCGGTGGTAATGTCGGGCAGCATGGCGTCGTAGAACGTCATAGAAGAGTTAAGGCCGATGGTGCACAGCACGTACACGGTCAAAAATGCCATGGCGGACATTGGGATAGCCTGCGCCAGGCAAAGAACCAGGCCCGTGAGGAAGAAGCCCAAGAAGAACTTGATCTTGTTGCCGGCGTAATCGGCAAGCGCGCCCAGAATGGGCATGAGCATGGCAATGACCAGCGAGGCGACCGTCTGAGCGTTGCCCCAAGCGACCACCAGGTCTGCCGAGGAAGCACCAGTATTGATGGCGTTAAAGTAGATGGGCACCACCGAGGTATTGAGCAACACGAGGGCCGAATTGCCCACATCGTACATAACCCAGTTACGCTCGAGCTTGGTGTATTTCATGGACAGGGCCCCTTCGTATTCGCCCGATATGCAGTTAGTTCATCGTACCCCAATTGCACAGAAGCGCTGGTAAGGATTCGGCAAAGGGGCACGCACGGGTCCTACTCCTCGCGGTCGAACTCCTCGTCGGCGTCGAGTACGCGGCCGCTATAGTTGATATGGCCGGTCACGGCATCCATGTCACCGGTCTCGATAAAGCGGGCAACGGTGAGCTCGTAATCGGTCAGCGCGCGCTCAAAGACCTCGGGGAAGCTCTCGGTCGAGACCTCATCGGTAAAGGGGTTCTTCCATGTCAGGTGGCCCAGGTTACCGGTGCGCTCGGGCAGCTCCGTCGTCACGCGATGAGCAAGGCCGTCGAGCAGCGAGTAGTCATGCACCAAGCCCTCAACCAGGGCAATCGCGCGCGTCTTTACCGAGCCGGCCGGCTCAATGGTGCGATAGAGCATCTGCATGTCCGAGACGGCGCCGGCGTACTCCCCCGCCGGGATGTCGATACCGTACACGCGCCCGGCGATGTAGCTCATCAGCACGCCGGCCACGCGATTGATGCGGTCGGTGGTAACGATCTCGCCCGCCGGCGGATAGTCGTCGACCGTGGCGCCGTCGCGCTTGACCTGCAGCATCAGTACGTCCAGGTCGCTCTCGAGCACCGCGTGGACCTGACTGCCCGAATCCTCCAGCTCGGAATCGGATTCGACAATGCCAAACTGCTGCTCGTAGACAAAGGGGTGGGCATTACGGTCGAGCACGTAGTGCGACAGCAGGCCCAGCGCAAAGGCGCGGCCCAAGTTGGCATCGCGCGGGAGCAGATGGGACACGCCGTCGCGCAGGCACGAGAACTGGCGCGACATGCGCGAGCGATGCATGACCTGCGCTAGCAGCGTGCAGTCGGAAACGCGCGGCGTCAGGATGTGGAAGAAAAACGGGTCGGGACCCTGGTTGCCCAGGATAAAAGCGATGCGTTCCTCGTCGGACGTGATAACGCCCTGCGGAAGACGGTCGATGCTTTCCTCGCCAAACAGATGATGCGTAATGAGCGCGGGCATATTGTTCCTTTCGATTTCATTCGATGTCACCCATTATGCCCACCGCACGGTCACGCCAAACCTGCGGTGGCAAACGATGGCGTGCAGACCGCTTACGCAAGCCCCAGATGCGCCTTAACCTCGGCAGCGCGACGACGGGATACAGGCACCGTCGAGGTTACGCGATCGAGCCTGAGCTCCATAAGACCCGTGGAACCGATCTCGACATTATGCACGTCTTCCAAATTGACCAGATAGCTGCGATGAACGCGGATAAAGCCCTCGGAGGCCAGGCGCCGCTCGAGCGAGGAAATCGACTCATTGATCAGGTATGTCCCCTCGGCACAGACCGCATTGCAAAAGTCGGCGCGCGCCTCAAAGTAGCAGACATCCGCCACGGGGATGAACACCTTTTTACCCCCGCGGTCCACCGTCAGGCGAAGGGGCTGGCGCGGGGTATGGACAGCGCGGCGAACACCCAGGGCGGTTTCGATCTTGTCGAGCGCCTTCGACAGGCGCGCGTCCTCGACCGGCTTGACGACATAGTCGACAGCATCGAGGTTATACGCGTCGGCCGCGAACTCTGCAAACGCCGTCACAAACACCACCACCGGCGGCGTCTTTAGGTTCTGCAGCGTCTCGGCAAGCTCAATTCCCGAGCGACCGGGCATGGTAATGTCTAAAAACAGCACGTCGGGCTTGTTCGACAGAATCAACTCCACAGCTTCGGCGACATTGCCCGCCTCGGCAATCTGACCCACACGCGCATCCTGTTCCAACAGATAGCGTAGCTCAGCCCTAATGGGAGGCTCGTCATCAACCACCAGGATGTTCCAGCCTTCGGACATATGCGCTTCCCCTCTTTTTTTCTCAATCCAACCGCATGCTACACCGTTAGCGGCGCCGGCTCATGCGGATCGCCGTTCAACTCAACGATGACCTGCGTTCCCACGCCCTCCTGGGACTTCACGCGCATGCCAGAATCTTCTCCGTAAAAGAAATGGATGCGCTGAAGCACGTTGAAGAGCGCCAGGCCGCAACCTCGCTTGACGGAGCCGTCGGCGGTAATGCTCTCGGGCTCCTCTCGGCGATGCTGCTCAAACAGATGCGCGCAGACTTCTTCGCTCATACCGATGCCGTCATCTTCGACGATGATCTCCAAGCCGTCATCGGTCTCAAAAGCCCTAACACGAATAGAAAGCGGCTCGATCTCGCGCTGTGCGTGCTTGATACAGTTTTCGAGCAACGGCTGCAAGATAAACGGCGGTACCAGGCTGTCGCGCACCTCAAAGTCGATGTCGACCGAAACGCGCAGACGGCCGTCGCCATACCGGGCCTGCATAAGATTGATATAACGAGTGCCCTGTTCCACCTCGTGCTCGAGCGTGGTGAGGGTATCGGAGTCAGAAAGCGTCTGACGATAGTAGTTGGAAAAGTCGATCAGCAACGATCGCGCCTTGTCGGGCTCGGTTCGAACGAGCGACACGATCGTGCTAATGGTATTGAATAAAAAATGCGGATCGACCTGCGACTGCAGGGCGCGAAGCTCAACGCGGGCCGTAAGCTCGTCCTGGCGCTCGAGCTCAAAGCTGGCGAGCTGCGTGGAAATGAGATCGGCAAAGCCCGAGGCCAACGCCGTCTGGCGCATATCGATGCTGCTCAGGCGGGGATAGTACAGCTCGAGCGTACCCACGCAATGCCCGCGTACGGTAAGCGGCGCAACAATGCCGGCACGCAAACGGGGAAAATAGCCGCCCGTCTCATAGGAGGCGTCACGCGAAAATACACTCTGTTCGCCGGACTCGATCACGTTGAGCGTGGTCTTGAGCACGACCGGGGTGCCGGCAGGGCATTTTGCCGAGTCCTCACCCCAGCTTGCCAGCACCTGCTTGCCGTCGGTAAAGCAGATGGCAGAGGCAATGGTCTCGGACAGGATGATCTTGGAGGCGCCCAAGGCCGCTTCGGGCGTAAGGCCGCGCGACGTGTAGGCGAATATTTTTGATGCGATGGCGAGCGTACGGTCGGTTGCGCTCGATGTGAGGTCGTCGGGGACCACAAAGACATACGAGAAAAAGAAGCACAGCATGACCAGGCCGGCAATAACGACAACGCCCGGAACGGGGTTGGGATTATCGGTTAAATCCCAGATAAGCAGCAGGATAAGGGCCGGTACGACAAAACCGAGCAAGATGGCCTGGACCACATGCTGGGCCGTACGAAAGACCTTGGTAGAGTTGTAGCTCTTGCCCAGAATCAGCCTGTTTAAATCCACCGTCATCCCCTTCTTACTGACGCACCCCATAGCAATGGAGAGGGCCGCAAGCGACCCTCTCCATTGCATTATGCAATCAAAAACTGTGTTTTACATCCAGCCATCGACAAACGGTATCTTAGGCGCTGTATTTGTTGGCCTCGCCAAAGGTGCCAGCCTCGACGATCCAGCCGTCCTTCATGATGACGTCCATGTTGTCGGTGTTGAGCACGTGGATGTCGGCGGCGACGTCACCGTTGACGACCAGCAGGTCGGCGCACTTACCGACCTCGATAGAACCGGTCTCGTCCTCGATGTGGCACATCTTGGCACCGTTGAGGGTAGCGCAGGTGATGGTCTCGACCGGGGTGAAGCCGATCTTGTCGACGAACTCGTACATCTCCTCGATGGAGCAGGTGCCGTACGGGGTGACGAAGGAGAAGGAGTCGGAGCCGATCGTCATGACGACGCCGCGCTTCTTGGCCTCGCGCAGGCAGTCGTAGTTGCGCTGCAGCTCCTTCTCGACCAGGGTGCCCTCGTACTTGTCGTGCAGCTCGGGGACGTAGACGGGCGGATAGGTGGCGTACCAGGTGGGCAGGAAGGCGATCGTCGGCGTGAAGAAGGTGCCCTGCTCGGCCATGAGGTCCATGGTGCGCTCATCGATATCGAAGCCGTGAATCAGCTGCTCGCAGCCAAAGCGGACGGAATCGTAGGCAGCGGCGTGGTTGTTGTAGCAGTGGCTCCACACGGGGATGCCGACCAACTTGGCCTCTTCGATCACGGCCTGGATCTCCTCGGAGCAATAGTGCTGGTCGCGACCGGAGTCCCAGCGCCAGATGCCGCCACCGGTAGCCCAGATCTTGATGGCATCGGGGTTCTCGCGCAGGCGACGACGGACGGCCTTGCGCAGATCCCAAGGACCGTCGACCTGATCGCCCCAGGGGTGCGATTCCTTGTTGAGCTCCTGGCTGCAGTGGTGGGAGTCACCGTGACCGGCAACACGGCAGAAGCCCAGGCCGGTGGCCAGAACGCGCGGCCCCTTAAAGACGCCCTTGTCGATGCAGTCACGGATCTGGATACCAAAGCGGCCGATCTCGCAGACGGTGGTGAGGCCGTGGGTGAGGCAGTCGTAGGCCTGCTTGACGGCAACGGCCTGCTTCTCGAGGAGCGGCTGCATGACCCAATCGGTGTCATCGTCGGTCAGGTTGCCCGAGAAGTGCAGGTGGGTGTCGATCAGGCCGGGAAGGACGGTCTTGCCGGCGGCGTCGATAACCTCAACGCCCTCGGGAAGGTCCTGCATAGTGCCGGCGTACTCGATCTTGCCGTTGTCGTCGACGAGAACGAGGGAGTTCTCGACCGGCTCGGCACCGGTACCGTCGATGAGCTTGCCGCCAACGATTGCATACTTAGTGGACATGGTTCCTCCTTATGGATCCATATAGTGGGCGAGGCCGTGTTGGGTTAAGGCCTCACAAAACTACCCAAGTGGTGCCGGGTTCGGTGCGCGGAAGAGAGGATCCCGCGCACCCGATCCGCCCCGGCTAGGCGCTACTTTTTGCGGGAATTGGTAAAGGCCATAAGAGCCAGGCCAATGGCCAGCCAGCCGATCACGATGCTCCACTCCACCATGTTGAGGGAGGCGGGAGAGAACGGAATCACGAGCAGCCCGATGATGACGGCGCAGGCAGCGACAGCGAGGCAGATGCCAAACTTGCCGCCGGGCACCTCGTAGGGACGAGGCAGGTCGGGCTCGGTGAAGCGCATGCGCAGGCAGGCGAGGGCGACCATGCCGCAGGAGAAGATGAAGGCGAGGGCCGACACGTTGGTCAGAGGAATGAGCATGTTCTTGCCCAGGAACGGACCGATGACGGTGATGACGCCCAGGACGACGCAGGCGAGCTTGGGAGCGCCGGACTTGGGATCGACCTCGGCGAACTTCTCGGGCAGCTGGCCCTTGCGGCCCATGGCGAGCATGATGCGGCTCGTGGCGCCGTAGAAGGAGTTCATCGGGCCCATGGGTCCAAGCGTGGCGATGACGAGCATGGCCAGGTACAGGAGCATGTTGATGCCCTTGAGGCAGGCAAGCGCGGGAACCGGGCTCTTAACAAACTCATGCCAGTCGAGGATGGTGCCGAACGAGTAGATGCAGACCATGTAGAAGCCGCCTGCGGCCAGCAGGGCTAGGGAGATGATCTTGCCGAACTTGTTCCAGTTGAGGCCCTCGGCTGCTTCCTCAGCCTGCTGAGGAATGGTGTCGAAACCGGCGTAGAAGAACGGGGTCAGAACCAGGACCGACACGATGCCGGCGAACAGGCTGGTGCCCTCGGTAGCGGGCTTGCCGCCACCAGCGCCGGTGACCTGGGAGAACACGGGCATGGCGTGTTCCGGCGAACCGGTGAACAGCGAGACGCCCATGGCGAGCAGCATGCCGCAGAGCAGGGCCTTGGTCAGGAAGGCCTGGAGCTTGGCGGCCGAGCTGGCACCGCGGAAGTTGAGGAAGATGACGTAGACTGCAAAGCCGAGCGCGATCAGCGTCGGGAACAGGTAAACGTCGGCGCCCAGGATGGTATAGAGCTTGACGGCACGCAGCCACTCAAGACCGGGCAGGCTGCCGAACATCTCGGACACGAGGGTCGAGATAGCGATTGCCTCCCACGGGCACAGGATGCCATTGCCCAGGGCCAGGAGCCAACCGGTGATATAGCTCAGCGTACGGCCAAAGCTACGATCGACATACTCGACGATGCCGCCCGAGATGGGGATAGCAGCCGTGAGCTCACCGAAAACAGCTCCGACGGGCACGAGAAAGATTGCACCCAAGAGGAATGCGATCATAGCGGGAACGGGACCGCCGCCCACGACCATCCAGTCGCCGACCTGCAGAACCCAGCCAGTTCCGATGATGGCACCGAAACCGATGGTGAAGAAGTTCCAGAGCGAAAGCGTTTTCTTCATGCCGCCGTTACCTTCGACTGCAACTTCTGCGTTCTTGTCCGCCATTGTTCCCCTCCTTTCCTTATTGACGCCTCTTTGGCGTCACCCCTTGCGCGGTCTGTTTTGCCGCGCGCTTTTATTTCGTGACTTTACAATACGGCCTTGGCACAGCAGCGCCGCTTGTGGCTCGACCGAAGGCAGAACTGCAAAACGAGCGGCGCCGTTTTTGGGACGAACGGCACGGTTTGCCGCTCATTGTTGTCGCCCGTCCGACGGGCGTACGCTCATCGGACGCATATAGAGATGTTTTTGAGGCCGTGTGTTTTGCGCCTTTCGTACCGTTTACCGAGCTTTTGACGCGCGGACCCATTTGTTGCACATCTTTTTTGTAGGATAGACAGGTTATACATGAGACAAGGCGGTACGAATGGCATACGGATACAACGACGGTGATCAACGGCGACAAAGCGTTCGCCTTGCTGGCCGCACCACGCCGACGCCCAGAAGTGCCACGAGCAGCAATCCGCAACGCCCTCAAGAGCAACCCAGGCCTTCGTCTCGGCAGCAGACAAACAGAACACGGCAGAGTGGCCGTCCGAGCACGGGCACAAGCGCACAGCAAGATAGCCGCTTGGGCGCGCGCACTCGACAGCGCCAAGCCGAGGTTCCGCAACTGCGCCGCAACGGCGCACGTCAGCCCGGCAGCCATATCAACCGCTTCTTTTCGCATCCCCAAGGCGGACGCGACGGCAAGCCCTACCGCTCGACATCGTACGTGAATGCCCCCGCCCTGCCGGCTCGTCGGCTTTGCCTCGCACTGTGCTCTATCCTCATCTGTCTGGTCTTTGTGCTTATGAGCTCCTGTATGTCCCACGGCTCGGCCGGTCTCGAGCCCACCGCCGAGGACAAGCTGCTCAAGGCCCCCGTCGCGCCCGGTTATTCTTTCGCCTTTTCGACCCCGCGCTCGCAATGGCAAGCCGGCACGATGCCCCATATCTATCAGATCGACCCTGCATGGTCGGAGCTGCCTTACGCCGGCGGTACCATCCGCCAAAATGCTTGCGGGCCTACGTGCCTCACCATGGTCTATATCTTTAAGACGGGACGCACCGATATGACTCCCGTCGATATGTGCGCGCTTTCCGAGGCAGGCAACTATGCCCCCACCGGCGCCACCGAATGGTCATTTATGACGCGCGGCGCATGGCAGCTGGGCCTTAACGCAACGGAGCTCCATATCGATCGCAGCTCTATCACCCAGGCGCTGCGCTCGGGTGCGCCCATTATCGCATCGGTTCGTCCCGGCACCTTTACCAGTGTTGGACACTATATCGTGCTCTGGGGCATCGACGATGCCGATCAAGTGGGAGTCTACGACCCCAACTCGGCCAGCCGCAGCGCCCGTCGCTGGGGTGTCGTAGAAGTCCTCAACGAAATCGAAGCCATGTGGGCCTACTACTAGTCATTGGGCACTCATTGCACTCATTGGGGACAGACTTAAATGAGTAGCCCCAGGCTGCCAGGAACTGCCGACACGGAAAGCGCATCCCATTTTGGAGCTCAATAGCGGGATGCACTTTCCGTTAGCGGCCCGTTTGGGAAACTACGTTCCACTTTCCGGCAACATTCCGGGATGCATTTTCCGGTTGAGGCCCTCAAGGGAAACTATGTCCCATGTTGGACGCTCATTCTGGGATGCGCTTTCCGCAGTTGATTGATGCGGGCTTTAAGGACTGTTCCAAGCTGCCAGCAGAAAAGGAACGTCCCCAAGTGCCGGGTTTCCGCAGTCATTGGGGACAGACTTAAATGACTAGTCTTTTAAGAACGTCCCCAATGACTACCCACAGAATGAGGGTCTCATCGGGGACTAGGTAAATAACAAAAGCCCCCGCGGCCGAAACGGGCCACGGGGGCAGCAGGCTTGCAAGGGTTAACTCAAGTCCTCGCCATTTGATGCAATGACCTTTTGATACCAGCAGAAGCTGTCCTTTCGGTAGCGATCGAACGTGCCTTTGCCCGTATCATCGGCATCAACATAAACAAAGCCATAGCGCTTCTTCATCTGCCCCGTCGAGGCAGACACCAAATCGATACAGCCCCACGGCGTGTATCCCATCAGGTCAACACCGTCCTCGACAATTGCATCGCGCAGCGCAAGAATATGCCTGCGCAGGTAATCAATATGATATGCATCGTGGACTTTGCCGTCTTCCAGCGCATCGAGTCCGCCCACACCGTTCTCGGCGATAAAGAGCGGAAGATGGTAACGATCGTGGTAGCCGGCAAGCGTCACGCGCAAACCCAGCGCATCGATCTGCCATTTCCAGGCAGTCTCTTTATCCTTGAGGTACGGATTGCGCAGCGTCGGGAACACGTTGCCCTCCGCCTTCTCAGCGATCACCTGGTCATCGGCGCACACCAAGCGCGAGCAATAGTACGAGAACGAAATGAAGTCGACGGTATGCTCGGCCAGATACTCCGTATCGCCCGGCTCAAAGGGCACGTGAACACCCTCTTTCTCGAGCGCACGCAGCTTCCAAGTAGGATAGGCGCCCGCAGCCATCACGTCAGTGTAGAAGTAGCGGCCGCGGTCCTCCTCATACGCAAGCCATACGTCCTCGGGCGCACAACGGTACGGATAGGTCGCACCGGCAGCGATCATGCAACCCACCTTGTTTGCGGGATCGATCTTGTGCAGGATCTCGACAGCGCGAGCGCTCGCCATAAACATATGGTGCGAGAACGCCGCGGTCACGGCTGCACGGTCACGCTCATCCTCGAGCGTGACGCCCGCGTTGATATAGGACAGCGCCACGCTGTTGATCTCGTTGAAGGTGAGCCAATAACGCACGAGGCCCTGGTACGCACGTCCGACGGTCTCGACGTAGTGCGCATACCGCTCGATCATCTCTCGGCTTTGCCATCCACCATAACGCTCGACCAGAGCCAACGGATAGTCGTAGTGCGACAGCGTCACGAGCGGCTCGATTCCGTGCTCGCGCAGCGCCTCGAATACCTGACGGTAAAACTCCAAGCCCTCACCGTTGGGCTCGGCCTCCATCCCTGTGGGAAAAATACGGCTCCAACAAATTGAAAGACGCAGGCACTTAAAGCCCATCTCGGCAAAGAGCTCGACGTCCTCGCGCCAATGATGGAAGAAGTCGTTGCCCCAACGGCATGGATACAGCCTGTCCGGATCATCCACGGGCTTTTGCCTGCCAAACATCACATCCCAGCGGTCGGGACCCTGTGGAATCAGGTCGGAGTGCGACATACCGCGGCCGCCCTCGTTCCAGCCCCCTTCGGCCTGGTTGGCAGCGAGCGCGCCGCCCCACAAAAAGCCCTCGGGCATACCGGCAGCAGACGTTCTGTCAAAGTAACCCATGCTACTCAGTATCCTTGGCAGAAGCTGCCGCGGCGTTCTCCTGCTCCTGCGCCAGGAGCTGGTTGTCGTACACCTTAAAGAACGGGTACCAGACCACAGCCATGACCACGATCAAAACGATCGTAAATACCCAGATACGCGGGTCGAGGCACTGGATAAAGCCCTGAACGAAGATGGGGAACGTGCCGCTCACCAAGATGTAGAAGTTAGAGACAAGACCCAGTGAGATTGCACCCCAATACAGCAGGGCCGAAATCATACCGCCCAGCACAAACGGAATCATGAGGATCGGGTTGAAGATGATGGGTGCGCCAAAGATCGCGGGCTCGGAGATACGGAAGAAGCTCGGCACGATCGATGCCTTGCCAAATGCCTTGAGCTGCTGCGACTTTGCCTTAAACGCGCAGAGCGCCACAAAAGAGAACGTATTGCCCGTGCCGCCGATGAGGTTGATGACCATCGACATGAGTACCGGGTGGAACTCAAGCGGCTGCCCAGCAGCGTAGAGCGAGGCGTTGGCAGCAAAGGCGGCAAGCGTGACCGGGGCGGTGATGGGCATCACGATCATGTTGCCGTGGACGCCAAAGCACCAAAACAGCAGCGTCATGAAGCAGATAAGCAGTGCGCCGGGCACAGAGTCAACTGCGACGGAAAGCGGGGCAGCGAGCAGCTTCTCGATAACCGAGGGGATGGACAGCGTGGGATCGATCATCTGGATCAGCAGGTTGCCACCAAAGAAGATGAGGATGTTGACGAGCATAGGCACGATGGCGCCAAAGGTTTCGGACAAAAACGGCGGCACGCCATCGGGCATCTTGATGGTGATGCCCTTGGTCTGGCAGAAGCGCGTGACCTCGACGGAGACCAGGGCAACGATGATGGCGGTAAACAGGCCCTGCGCACCCAGATAGGTGCAGGGGACCGCCTGGAGCACGGACTCATCAGCAAGCTGGTAGTAGGACGACGGCGCCGCGGCGATCAGGAACATCACCAGCGAGGTCATACCGGCGTTAAGCTTGGGCATCTTGTAGGTGCCCGCCAGGTTATAGGCGATTGCGAACGTCACGATCACCGACAGTATGCCCATCGTCATGTTGAACGGGATGAGCAGCGTGAGCTTATTGGCCGTGGCAAAATCGAGCCAAGGGCCAAAGACGGACCAGAACCCGCCCTGCGCCACCAGGTCGGCCGTGACCGGCGGGTTGGCGATGATCATAAAGACGGCAGAGACCAAGATGAAGCTGATCGCGCTCATAAAGCCCTTTTGCATGGAGGCAAAGTGACGCTCGGTGCCGCAGAAATTGGCAATAGGGGTCAGTTTTTCCTGAAGCAGGGTCATGAACTTTTCCATGGTCGCCTCCTAGCCCAACAGCGACTGGGCGAGTGCCAGCACGTTGGCGGCGTTGCCCATGCCGTAGTCCTGTGCGGGGATGACCGCGGTCGGCTTACCGCTCCCCTGCTTGACGGTGTTGAGCTGGTAGGACACCTGCGGCCCCAAGAGCAGCACGTCATAATCGGCGCAGGTCTCCTGATACTCGCCGATACCCACCGCATCGATATCGAGCTCGATGCCGTTTTGCTCCGCGTATTTCTCGAGTTTCTTCATCAGAATGCTTGTAGACAGGCCAGCTGCGCAAACAAGAAGGATCTTCATAAGGGATTCCCTTCGCATTGATTGGTTGGATAGTCGCCGCACGCCGTTAGGCGTTCTTGGCTGCAGTGCGCTCATACAGGCAGATCAGCTCCTGCACGAGCTCCTGAGCAAGCATGGAGCACATGAGGTGGTCCTGAGCATGGACCAGCAACACATCCACCGACAGATGCTCGCCCGCCGCCTCGGTCGAAAGCAGCTGCGTTTGGATGTGGTGAGCCTTGATTCCCGCATCCTTTGACTGCTTCATGAGTTTGGTGGCAGCGTCAAAATCCCCCGCCTTTGCCTTTTCAAGGGCTTCGAAGGCAAGGCTGCGTGCCTCTCCCGCTGCAGCGACCAGCTGAAACGAAACCATCTCGGTTCCCTGATCGTCCATAACGGTCTCCTCTCCCGTGATGTCTGGTTTGTACTTGAATATTCGAAACACCTATCTCCCGCCCGCAATCCTCGAGGTTTATTGCAGGTAGACTGACAGCGTCATCGACAAAAGAAGTCTTAAGCCGTATGCGCTTGCACAAGCGCCATCAGCTCATGCCAGGACCGGCGCTCGCGTAAGCGCTCGACCCCCTGGCGGTCCATAAAGATCTCAGCGAGCAGCGAGCTCAAGATCCGCGCCTCATCGCCGCCCGACCGGGCAAACGACACCATAAAGACGATATCGACCTCATGGCCGTATTCGTCCCAAAGAATGGGATGTTCGAGCAGGCCCACGGTAACAAAGGCCTCGGCGCTCAAAGGATGCATCCCATGGGGCATGGCCACCCCATTGCCAAACGAGGTGGCACTCGCGCTCTCGCGCTCGGCAACCTCTTGGGCAAACTGGGCATCGACACGGCCGCTCTCGACGGCGCGCTCGGAGAGATATCGGAGAACGGCCTGCTTCGACGACGCCTCAACGCGGTTGAAGAACAGGGCACGGCTAAAGAAAGCGCTCAGGGAGTCCGATTGCGCAGCGTCATCACTCAGCACCTTGCGGATAGCGTTGACATCGCTCGTCTCCAAGAAGAAATCGGCCTCGCGGACGGGCACAGGCAACTTGACGTTGAGCGGCACCGTTGTGAACACGTAGTCGATGTGCGAAAAGTCGAGCGTTCCCACGCGGGCGACGTCGCATGTCTCAATCGACTCGATATACATACCAAACTGCTTGCGGTACTGGTGCTCGAGCATACGGGCGCTTCCCGCTCCCGAGGCGCACACGATCAGGATGCGTTTGCGACGCGGCTGGTCGGCTTGCTGCTCGAGGGCCAGGGCAAATGCCATGGCGATGTAGCCGAGCTCCTCATCAGAGGGCTGGCTGCCAAAATGACGCTCGAGTACCTGCGAGGTGCCGGCCGCCATCGAATAGGCCAACGGAAACCTCGTCTTGATATCGGGCAGCATGGGGTTATCCATATGCATGTGATATTCAAGGCGATAACCCAGAGGGCCAATATGCCGAGCAAGGTTCATGCGAAGTTCAAGATCGCTGCTAAAGTCAAACCTAAACTCATCGTTGACCGCACGTACCATCTCGGAAGCAATCTCCCACATCTCGTCCGAGATAACGGCAGAGCCCTTCTCGGGCACGCCCGTGCCCCTGCCGAGCAAATGGATTGCGATAAAGGCAACCTCTTCTCGGGGCATGCTCACGCCCAGGGCATCCTTGATGTTTGCGGCAATCTGGAAAGCCGCGGCGTATTCGCGCGTTCCCTCCAGTTTTTGAACGTCCGATTCTGCAGCTGGGACATAGCAGCCCTGCTCGATGCGGCCAAGAGCGATGTAAAGATGCATGATGAGATTGCGGGATGCCAGCGAGCTCACCGTGACGGGCGAGGCCGTCAGGGCATCGTCCACACATGCGGCGATGGCCCGCAGGTGCTCGGCGAGCTTTGCATCGTCGGTGTCGGGCAACACGGGCCTCACCAGCGAGGCCAGGCACAGGCGCCGTTGCGACTCCCCGCCCGCAACGCGGATTCCGTAGCGTGGGCGCTTTTCAAGCGCTAAGTCAAATTGGGCGAGTTTCTGCTCTACCAGACGCATGTCATTGGACAGAGTCCGCGCCGAAACGTAGAGTAAATCCGCATACTCCTCAATCGTCACCCACTGGGACCGCATTAGGAGGTCGTTAAGAAGGAAGGACACACGGCCGTCGCGCGTATCAGGAATGCCCGGATGGGCCAGAGCCGCACCGTCTAGCAAGCGAGCAAGCTCATCTGCACGTGCAACATCGATACGATACTGCCCCTTGCTGCCAACGATGCGTGCAACCCCTGCAAGGTTGTCGTTTGCGCGATGGATATAGTTTCTCACGGCGCGCTCGCTTACCTCGAGACGCTTGGCAAGTACCGCGACAGCGACAGGCTGAGCGTCCTCGATCATATTTACAAGCTGCTTGACGCGAGCATCCATGTCCTCCTCCTTTCCCTGCGTCTAGTCTAACGCGGTAAAGAATGACACTCCACGTCGCGCTCGTTCCGCCAACCCGGAACAGGTTGCGGGGAGTTCAGCTGAGCTATGGAGAGCCTGGGGAAAGGGCCCGAAGGCAATGCGTCGGTGTGGGATGCGCCTTCCCAGCCATTGTGCAGTCATTGGGGACAGACTTAAATGAGTAGTCATTGGGGACGTTCTTGTTTGACTAGTCGTTTAAGAACGTCCCCAATGACTATTAAGGACTGTCCCAAGCTGCCGGCAGGAAAGGACCGTCCCCAAGTGCCGGGTTTGTCCCCAATGACTAGGTGAATAGCAAAAGCCCCGCAGCCGGAGCGGACTGCGGGGCTCATGA
>NZ_QSPG01000031.1:0-17579 GCF_003436395.1 Collinsella sp. TM06-3
TGAATGTGGGAGGTGTTCGGATAAAGTCGATAATCAAGGCAAAATAGCCGCGTCCCAAAAAGACTGGGTATTGGGCGTTGACAGTTGGCGAGCCGTAGGTAAAATATCAACTTGTCTTGGGGACGTAGCTCAGTTGGGAGAGCGCTGCCGTCGCATGGCAGAGGCCGAGGGTTCGACTCCCTTCGTCTCCACCCTTGGATTTGATAAGCCGCTGACATTGTGTCGGCGGCTTTTTTTAAAAGAAAGGGCTGTACCATGGCCAAGCTTGAGTCCCAACCACTGTCTGCCGAGGAACGCGCCGAGTTGGAAGAGCTCCGCGCCGAGAAAGCTCGTCGCGAGGCCCAGGAAGAGGCACGCCGCGAGCGTGAGGAGCTGGCCGCCCTGCGTGCCGAGCGTGCGAAGGCCGAGGAGGCCGCCGCGAACGTCGCCCCCGCGCCCAAGCCCGCCGCCGCGAAGCCCGCGCCCACCGCACCTAAACCTCAGCCTAAAAAGGTCGCTCGTTCCAAGTCCGTCGAGCCCAAGCCGAGCCGTGACGAGATGACCTTTGCCCAGCGCATGGTCACCTCCAAGGAGCCTACGGGCGAGAACGAGATCCCTGGCATGGCGCCGGCTCAAAAAATCATCATTGTCCTTGCCCTCATCGCGTTTGTCATCTTTATGGGCTACACGATCCTGACCAGTATGGGCCTGCTCTAGCCCATTCGCGCTGGGTGCCATGCCCGAACACTCTGCCCTTTTCCAACCCTCAACCTCTGCACAACGCATCCGAAAGGTCGCCCCATGGCTTTGACCGACATCTCGCATCCCACCGACATTGCAATGCTCACCGATCTGTACGAGCTCACTATGGCCCAGGGCCTGTGGGAGAGCGGCAAGGCCAATGAGCAGGGTTGTTTTACCGCGTTTTACCGCGACCATCCTTTTGGCAGCGCCTATGCCGTCATGTGCGGCACCGCCGAACTGCCCGAGCTGGTCGAGAATCTGCGCTTTACGCCCGAGGACATCGACTACCTCGCCTCGCTCCAGGCCCCGGCCGGCGGCGCGATGTTCAAGCCTGGATTCCTCGACTACCTGCGCGATTTTCGTGCGCATGTAAACATCGACGCCGTGCCCGAGGGCGAGCTCGTCTTTCCGCGCGAGCCCATGGTTCGCGTCACCGGCCCCGCGCTGGAGTGCCAGCTGCTTGAGACGGCGCTGCTCAACATCGTTGGGTTCCAGACGCTTGTCGCCACCAAGACGGCGCGCGTGGTGCTGGCGGCGGACGGCCGTCCCGTTGCCGAGTTTGGCCTGCGCCGCGCTCAGGGTCCCGATGGCGGCTTGGCCGTCGCGCGCGCGAGCTACGTTGCCGGCTGCTCCTCTACGTCCAATGTGCTCGCCGGCCGCCGCTACGGTATTCCCGTCTTTGGCACGCATGCGCACAGCTGGGTGATGAGCTTCGACTCCGAGCTCGAGGCATTCCGGGCTTTTGCTAAGTCGAGTCCCAAGAACTGCACGCTGCTCATCGACACCTACGACGTACGCGAGGGTTGCGAGCATGCCATTACGGTTGCCAAGGAGATGGAGGCGGTGGGCGAGCGTCTGTCGGCTATTCGCATTGACTCGGGCGACCTCGCCAAGCTCTCCAAGTATGTTCGTGGCCGTTTTGATGCCGAGGGCCTGCCCTATGTGGGGATCTCGGTTTCTAACGATCTGGATGAGTACACGATTCAGTCACTGCTCGACCAGGGCGCGCCCATCGATAGCTTTGGCGTGGGTACCAAGCTTGCGACCTGCTATGACCAGCCGGCGCTGGGCGGCGTGTACAAGCTTTCCGCCCGCCGTGCGAGTGAGACGGACCCGTGGACGCCGGTGGTGAAGCTCTCCGAGCAGCCCTACAAGCGCACAATTCCCGGTGTTCAGCGCGTACGACGCTATTACGACGGCTTTGGCGGCCCGGTTTGCGACATGATCTACGACGAGGACCATCTGGCGGGGGAGGGCGCCGCGCGCGGCAATACCCTCGTGGCCGTGAATGATGCCGCCCTGGTGACCGACGTGTCCGAACTTGAGTATCGCGAGCTGCTGGTGCCGATCGTGCGCGATGGCAGTGCGGTGGCTCCGCGTGAGAGCATCCAGGACGCGCGCGAGCGCTGTGCTTGGGCGCTCGATCATCTGGACGCAGCTTTCAAGCGCTTCCTGTACCCGCAGACCTATGTGGTGGGCATGGAGCAGGGCCTGGCTCAGGTGCGCGACGAGCTCGTGCGCAAGAACATGGCCGCGGCCTCTGCCTTTCCCTGGGCTCATTAATTTCTTGGGCGGTAGGGGCGAGTCACGCTCCCTTGGGCGCCAGCTCGGCCGTTCGCTGAACAGTTGATTGGTTTGACGTATGACGACTTCTTATAAAACGATGGTGGTAAAGATCGGTTCGTCCACGGTGGTGGGTGCCGATGGCAAGGTCAACCGCGCCTTTATCGGCGGACTTGCCGATCAGGCCGCAGCGCTGCGCAAGCTCGGCTGGCGTCTGGTCGTGGTGAGCTCGGGCGCTATCGCCTGTGGCTATCCCGTGTTGGGCTTCGACCGCAAGCCGGTCGGCGACCTACCGAGCCTGCAGGCCTGCGCCTCGGCCGGTCAGTGCATCATCTCGTCGGCCTACGACGAGGAGTTCCATGCGCGCGACCTGCTCACCTCGCTCGTGCTGCTCACGCGCCACGATACGGCCCGCCGCACGTCTTACCTGCACGCGCGCGACGCCCTGCTGCGCCTCGTGGAGCTTGGCGTGGTGCCGGTCGTCAACGAGAACGATACCGTCACCGTCGACGAGATCAAGTTTGGCGACAACGACACACTGGCGGCGC
Organism: Collinsella sp. TM06-3; assembly: GCF_003436395.1. NCBI lineage: Bacteria > Bacillati > Actinomycetota > Coriobacteriia > Coriobacteriales > Coriobacteriaceae > Collinsella > Collinsella sp. TM06-3. Next base: position 2,835 of record NZ_QSPG01000031.1, read on the forward strand.
TTGTGAGCTGCCTGGTTTCTGCCGATCTGTGCGTGACGCTCTCGGACATCGATGGTCTCTATACCGCCAATCCGCATGAGGACCCCACGGCCGAGTTTGTTCCTGTCGTGCATAAGATCGATGCCAAGATTATTGCCTCGGCGGGCGATTCTTCCACATCGGTGGGAACGGGCGGCATGATTACCAAGATCCGCGCGAGCCGCATTCTCATGACCGCGGGCATTCAGAGCGTGATTTGCTCGGGCGAGGAGCCCGATGCGCTCGTGCGCCTCGCCCGCGGCGAGAGCGTGGGCACGCTGTTCGATCCGCCGGCGGAGCGTCTGGACATCGCACCCCGCAAGCTGTGGATCGCACTGGGCGACAAGGCGCATGGCTCGGTGACGGTCGATGATGGTGCTGCGAAGGCGCTGGTCAGCCGTGGCTCTTCCTTGCTTGCGGTGGGTATTCGCGAGGTCGATGGCCAGTTTGCCGAGGGTGATGTGCTCGATGTGTGCGACCCGAGCGGTATGGTCGTCGCCCGCGGTATCGCCGAGGCCGATTCGGACGTGCTGGAGCTTGCAGCCGGTCGCCGCCAGGACCAGATCGCCGGCAACCGCCTGCTGGCAGACCTGGCCGAGAAGCCGGCGATACACAGGGATAACTTGATCGTATTTGCATAAAGAAAGACAGCGCTGCGGATCGTTTCCCGCAGCGCTGTCTTTCTCGTGCCGGCAATTGGGGACGTTCCTTATGTGCCGGCAGGTGGGGACACTCCTTTGCTAGAAGATCCGGCGCAGGTCTCCGCGGTTGAGGGCTTCGTCGAAGAGGTGCTTAAACACCACGCTGCCGTGCAGGCCGTCGTGCTCGAACTCGTTGGTCACCCAGGCGTGCGAGTTGCCCACGCGGCTGAGCGTGTCGAGCTGCATGCCCGAATCGACGTACATGTCGTCGAAGTAAACCGCGGCCTGGAGCGGCACCTCGTTGCAGGCCAGGCGCTGCGGGTCGTAGATCTTGTCCCAGCTGGTGTCCTCCATCAGCAGGTCCATGGCGGGCTTAAACGGCTTAAGTTCGGGCATCTGCTCAAACATCCACGGGAACATGGCCTCGCCGGTAAACATGAGCGGGCGCGCGAGTGTGTCGAACTCGGCACGATGGGCTTTCTCTTCTGCCGCGGCCCAGCGAATGGGCATGGTGTCGCCGTCGGCGTAGATGAACTCCTGCAGCGTCCAGTACAGCGGGTTTGTACGCGTGTTGGTGCGCTCGAAGGCGCGCATCAAAAAGCTGTCAGATACCGAGGCGTCGCAGGTCAGCGTGCCGTCGCCATCAACAAACGCATGGTCGATAATCCAGTGCATGCGCTCAAAGCTCGGCTTCATGCCGAAGTCGCTGCCCATGAGCTGTAGGCGCTCGACCGTCATCGGCGAGCCGTCGGGCAGCACGGGCTTCTGTGCCTCGAGCGCATCGGCCAGGGCTGCCACGCGCTCGACGTCGGCGGGGTAGCGGTCGTAATACTGCTGCGTCTTGGCGGCCATGCGCGGGAAGGTGTGCGCGTAGACCTCGCTGGCGCTCGCCGGCACGTGGGGGATGCCGCCGCAGGTAAAGCTCGCCGCCACGCCCTCGGGGAAGAGCGACAGATAGCTCAGCGTCAAAAAGCCGCCGTAGCTCTGGCCGAGCGTGACCCACGGCTTGCCGCCAAAGCCCACCAGTCGCAGGTATTCAAAATCGCGCACGATGGAGCTGGCGAGGTGGCGCTTGAGGAAGTCCGCCTGCGAGCGTGCTGTATCGGCGCCGGCGGCCGTTGCGCGATCACCCAGTGCCTTGATCGTGCGTCCGTCCACGCAGCTACTGCGTCCGGTGCCGCGCTGGTCGGGAAGGACCACGCGGAAGTGCTTGACGGCCTCCTCGATCCAGCCGTCGCTCGTGGGCGACAGCGGACGCGGGCTCTCGCCGCCGGGGCCGCCCTGCAAAAACAGGAGCAGCGGCAGATCGTCGTTGATGCGGTCGGGCGCGCAAACCACGCGGTAGAAGAGCTTGATGCTCTCGGGCGCGCCGGCGATGGGTGCCGGCATAGCGCCGCGGCGCATGGTGCTGCCGACGGCCAAAAGCATTGGCTCAAGGCCGCGCCAGTCGAGAGGGACATCGATGCTGTGGTCCTCGACATACAGGCCGGGGACGTGGTACGAAGTGATGAGCGCCATGTAATGCTTCCATTCGTTGCGGTGTTTCGGGTTGACCAATTCTACCGCCGTCGGCGAGGATGCGCATAAATCGGCTACCATGGTTGGCAAACATCTAAGAGAAAGGGCCGTCCATGTCGGTCGATATAGCTACGTATGTCCACGATCTTGCCGTTGCCGCCAAGGCAGCGTCGGCATCGCTTGCCACGGCGAGCGATGAGCAGCGTCAGGAGGCCGTGCGCGCCATGGCCGCGGCGCTGCGAGATGGTGTCGACTCCATCGTCGCCGCCAACGAGCTCGATATGTCCGCCGCGCGCGATGCGGGGACCTCGGCGGGGCTCCTCGATCGCCTGTTGCTGACGCCCGAGCGCGTCGAGGGCATGGCTGTCGGCCTGGAGAAGCTCGCCGAGCTGCCCGATCCTGTCGGCCGCGTGCTCGACCACCGCGTGCTTGCAAGTGGCGTGGACCTCACCCGCGTGAGCGTGCCGCTGGGTCTGGTCGCCATGGTCTACGAGGCGCGCCCCAACGTGACGGCCGACGCCGCGGGCATCTGCATCCGCACCGGCAACGCCTGCATTCTGCGTGGCGGTTCGCTGGCCTATCACTCGTGCGCCATGATTGCCGAACTGCTGGCCGATGCACTCGAGGCCAAGGGTTTCCCGCGCGAGGCTATCTCGATGATCGAGTCCACCGACCGCGAGGCCACCGGCGAGCTCATGAAGCTCCGCGGCATCGTCGACGTGCTCATTCCGCGTGGAGGTGCGGGCCTGATCCAGCGCTGCGTGCGCGAGTCGCTCGTGCCGGTGATTGAGACAGGCACGGGCAACTGCCATATCTACGTGCATGAATCCGCCGACTTTGATAAAGCACTCAACATTATTGTCAATGCCAAGACCCAGCGCGTGGGCGTGTGCAATGCCGCCGAATCGCTGCTGGTTGACCGTGCCGTTGCAGATCGCTTCCTGCCCGCAGTCGTTGCCGTGCTGCACGGCCACGGCGTGCTGATTCACGGCGACGAGGCCACGTGCGCAGCATGCGCCGACGCTGGGCTTGCCGAGGGCGACGATTATGTGGCCGCGACCGAGGAGGATTGGGGCCGCGAGTACCTGGCGCTCGAGATGAGCGTGAAGATCGTGGCGAACGAGGACGAGGCCATCGAGCACATCAACCGCTACGGTACCATGCACTCCGAGGCCATCGTTGCCGAGGACGAGGATGCCTGCGAGCGCTTCCTGGACGCGGTCGATGCCTCGGCCGTGTACGCCAACGCCAGCACGCGCTTCACTGACGGCGGCGAGTTTGGGCTGGGCGCCGAGATCGGCATCTCGACCCAAAAGCTCCATGCCCGCGGCCCCTTTGCCGCCGAGGCCCTCACCACCTACAAATACAAGCTCCGCGGCACTGGCCAGGTCCGCCCCTAGCGCCCGCGCAAACAAAAACCACCACAAAAGGTGCCTTTCCCCTTTGTGGTGGTTTTAAGTGGCGTGGGCGGTTAGGCCTGGAAGGTATCGCGGTCGGGGGCGAAGGACTGCATGGCCGCGATGGTGCGGTCAAAGAGCTCGGGGAGCTCCCAGCCCAACATCTCGGCGCCCTGCGAAATCACGTCGCGCGAGCAGCCGGCGGCAAAGCGCTTGTCCTTGAACTTCTTCTTAAGCGACTTGGTCGTAAAGTCCATAACGCTCTTGCTCGGGCGCATGATGACGGCAGCGCCGATCAGGCCGGTGAGCTCATCGCAGGCAAACAGGATCTTTTCCATCTGCAGCTCGGGTTTGGGCAGCGAGGTGTTGAAGTCCGACGTGTGCGTCTGGATGGCGCGAATGAGCTCGGGAGACGCACCTTCGCCCTCAAGAATCTCGGCAGCATAGATGGTGTGGTTCATGGGGTCGTCCTCATGCTCCTCCCAATCCAGGTCGTGCAGCAGACCGACGATGCCCCAAAACTCCTCGTTCTCGGGGTCGAACTCGCGCGCAAAGTAGCGCATAGTGCCCTCGACCGTCTCGCCATGGGTGATGTGGAACGGGTCCTTGTTGTGCTCGTTGAGCAGTTCGAACGCGCGGTCGCGGGTGATTCCAGCGGTAAGCGGCTCTGCCATAAGTGACTCCTTGTGCTCGTGGGTATCGCTAAGAATGAATACTACTAGAACAAGAAAACCACCACAAAGGTGCCTGTCCCCTTTGTGGTGGTTTTTGGCGTGGGCAGGTTAGTTGAGGGCGGCTTGGGCTAGGCGGGCTTCGGCGTCCTCCTCGGTGACACCCAGGGCCACGGCGAACTCCTCGATGGAGCGGCGCTTGGCTTCCTTGAGTACGCGCATGTAGTAAGAGCTGGGTTTTTTATCTGCTTCCTCGGCCTGGCGAATACGTTGCATCATGGTTTTTGCCACGCGGACCGTCTCGGGCGCGCCCAGCTTGAGCTGCTGTTTAAAGTGCGTCTCCTCCAGCGAGCTGTTGCGCTCGGTAAAGGTGTCGCACTCCAGCTCGTCGTAGTGGCTCAGCAGGTGCTCGGCATCTTGCTGGGAGATGGCGGCATGCAAACGATCGGCCTGCGCCACGGGGTACATGAGGATCGTCTGCGCATGTCCCTGCTTGGTCTCGAGCAACAGCATGGGCTGCGGCGTGTCGTCCCTAAAACCGACGACGGTGCAGACTCCCTGACCCGGATGAATGACGTGTTGACCGATTGAGAACATGCTACCTCCAACTTATACGAATTTACGTATGTCTAGAATACCACGCTGACGTGCGGAAACCCTTACTTTATGCAGGAAAAGCACACAACTCCGATAGGTAAGAGTATTCGATAAAAGACACAGCTCATTCACACCTTTATGCATTTTCAACGCGTGCATAATCTGCAGGCAGACCGGCATCTTTGAGAGACTCCATACAAGCTGTAGTCAATTTTGTGCATATGCAATTTCGATTGGCTTTACCCTGCGATAGTGCCCGTCGCTTGTGATAGAGTGCTACAAACTCTGGCTTTTGCCCTACGAGTGACCAAGAGCTCGGGGGCTTTAACACAAGGAGGATCTATGCCCGAGAAGATTGAAGAGCTGGTACGCGCTGCGCTTGCTGCGGCCCAGGAGGCCGGCGACCTTTCCGCATTTGAACTTGACGATTGCGCTATCGAGCGACCGGCTGACACTTCTCATGGCGAGTGGACCTCTACCATGGCCCTGAAGTCCGCCAAGCTGGCCCACTGCGCCCCGCGCAAGATCGCCGAGGCCATCGTTGCCCATATGCCCGAGGATCCCGCGATCGAGAAGGTTGAGATCGCAGGCCCCGGTTTCATCAACTTCTACCTCTCTGTTGCCGTCAAGAATGCCATCTTTGGCGAGGCTCGCGAGAAGGGCATGGACTTCGCTAAGTCCAACGTCGGTGGTGGCCTGAAGACCCAGGTCGAGTTCGTTTCCGCCAACCCCGTCGGCCCCATGCACATCGGCCACGGCCGCTGGGCCGCGCTGGGCGATTCGCTCTGCCGCGTTATGGACCACGCCGGCTATGAGATCCAGCGTGAGTTCTACATCAACGACCACGGCTCTCAGATGAACACCTTCGGCAACTCCATCAGCACGCGCTATATGCAGCTTGCCGACATCATCGCCAAGCAGGGCGTGGATATCGACGAGGCTCACAAGCTGCTGATCGCCGACCGCGACGCCTTCGTTGCCGATGAGAACGACGAGCATCCCGAGACCCATCCGTACCAGGACAACTTTGCCGAGACCCTGGGCAAGGACTCCTACGGCGGCGACTACATCATCGACGAAGCTGCCGAGTTCTGGCGCACCGACGGCGACAAGTGGGTCGAGGCCGATCCGCAGGAGCGCATGGAGAGCTTCCGCGAGCGCGGCTACGTGAAGATGGTCGACAACATGCGCGACCTTTGCCATGCCGTCAACTGCGACTTCGATCGTTGGTTCTCCGAGCGCTCGCTGTATGTGAAGGACACCGAGGGCGAGACCGCCGGCACCTCCGCCGTCGACCGCGCTTTTGAGAAGCTCGACAAGATGGGCTACCTCTACACCAAGGACGGCGCCCTGTGGTTCCGCTCCACCGACCTGGGCGATGACAAGGACCGCGTCCTGATCAAGTCCGACGGCGAGTACACCTACTTTGCATCCGACGTTGCCTATCACTGGGATAAGTTCCAGCGCGTCGACCACGTCATCGACATCTGGGGTGCCGACCACCACGGCTACATCGAGCGCGTCCGCTGCGTCTGCGACGCTCTGGGTTACCCCGGCAAGTTTGAGGTTCTGCTGGGCCAGCTCGTCAACCTGCTGCGCAACGGCAAGCCCGTCCGTATGTCCAAGCGTAAGGGCACCATGGTGACCCTGCAGGAGCTCGTCGACGAGGTCGGCTCCGACGCTGCCCGTTACACGCTCATCTCCAAGAGCTCCAACCAGATGGTCGACTTCGATATCGAGGCCGTCAAGAAGCGCGACAACTCCAACCCGGTGTACTACGTGCAGTACGCTCACGCCCGCGTGTGCTCCATTCTGCGCCGTGCCGCCGACGTTACGCCCGAGCAGGCTGACGAGATGGGCATGAAGGCCGTCGCCACCAAGGCCATCGGTGAGAACGTCGATTACTCGCTGCTGACCGACCCGACCGAGCTCGCCCTTTCGCGTAAGCTCAACGAGCTCACCGACCTCATCGCCAGCTGCGCTCGCGACCGCGCCCCGTTCCGTCTGACGCACTTTGCTGAGGAGCTCGCCGGCGACTTCCACAGCTTCTACGCTGCCTGCCAGGTTCTGCCGAGCGAGGGCCGTCCCGTCGACCCCGAGCTTTCGCGCGCCCGTCTGGCCGCTTGCGACGCCGTCCGCGTGACGCTCGCCCTGGTGCTCACCCTCGTTGGCGTTTCTGCGCCCGAGCAGATGTAATCTGCGAGTCATTTGACCGTACAGACTTGGTTTAACTAAGCCTTGAAAGCCCGATCTCCCACGGAGGTCGGGCTTTTTTGCAAACGCCGACGTATTGACGAATTTGGAACTGCTGGAAATACGAAACTATGTCGATTTACTACGATGAATTGAGGTATTCCAACCACGCCGGCTTTTCGCTAAAAAGTGCAAGGCATCTACCTGCGGTTTTAGTTCAACAAGTTTCGGAGTGGTCGCGGTTGAGCGATTCATCGTAGTAAACCGCCATAGTTTTGGCGGAGGCAGTCAGATTTGTGGGTGTTAAACCAAAGAGTGTCCCTTTTGACTAGTCGTTTAAGAACGTCCCCAATGACTAAGTTGCAGGTGGTTGCGGTTGTGTTACACTAACGCTGCGTATATGACGCAATCATCTCGATACAGATCAATGATGTCCGTCGGTATTTGACGGAGCTAGACTGTTTAGCCGCCCTGAAGGTTTATGCAGGGAGCATGTGATCACAGGGCTTGAAAAGAAAGTTGAGCAAACACTGTGTCTGATCAACAGCAAGAAAACGAAATAACGACGACGCAAGCCGCTCCCGCTGCACCGGTTGCGTCGGACCAGGTCGCGGCGCCCGCGCAAGCCTCGGCTTCTGAGACGCCTGAGGCTGCTTCGACGCCTACGCCTGCAGCGGCTGAGAAGGCCGTGCCTGCAACTGGTGAGGAGGCTGCTCCGGCAAAGCCCAAGCGTACGCGCCGCACGGCCAAGTCTGCCGCTGACGGCGAGGAGGTCGCCAAGCCCAAGCGCCGCACCACGCGCACGACTCGCGCCAAGCGCACCGTTGCGGCTGACTCCTCGGCGTCGATTTCCGATGAGGTCGCACAGGCACGTGCGTTGGCGCAGATTAGCGAGGCTCAGGTGGTGCGCGCCCGCCGTCGTGCTGCCGAGCGCGAGGCCGCGGCTCTGACCGAGCTTGCAGCTCCGTCTGTGCCCGAGACGCCTGCCGCCGACCAGCCGACCGAGAAGCCGGCGCCGCGCACACGCCGTCGCACGGCTGCTAAGGCCGAGCAGGTTGCTGAACAGGTAACCCCCGAGCTAACCGAGGCTTCGGTCCGTTCTGCGGCAGGGGAGGGCACATCGCCTGTTGAGCCCGCTGCGCCTGTCGAGGCCGGCGAAGTTCCCGTTGTCGATCCGGCTTTGCGCCCGCACCGTCGCGGTCGCAAGCCCAAGGCCTTCGTCGAGGCAGAGAAGGCCGCAGCCGCAGCTGCAGCCGCTCGGGATGCTGCGGCGACCGCCGAGTCTGCAACCGCTGCCGATGCACCCGTCCAGGATGCTACGACTTCCGAGGCCGCTCCCGCCGATGTCGAGTCCGCCGACGTCCGTCCTGGTCGCAGCCATCGTACTGCTGCTAAGCGCACGTCCAAGGCCAAGGCTGCCAAGAAGGGTTCGTCCGAGGATTCCGCCGAGACGACCGCCGATGCATCGACTGATGCTGCCGAGCCCCAGGACGTCGAACAGCCTGCGTCCGAGAAGCCCAAGCGCGGTCGTAAGAAGTCCGCTAAGGCCAAGGCGTCCGAGCATCAGGCTGATGTCGAAGCGCAGATTGATTCCGGCGCCGAGGCCAATGAAGCCGCTGCGGCCAATGCCGACGCCGCCACAACCGATGGTGCCGCGCCCGCCGAGGCCGAAGACGGCACTCGTTCCAACCGTCGCCAGCACAAGCGCAACGAGGAGCGCAACGAGCGCAAGGACGAGCGCAACAACGACCGTCGCAACCGTCAGCGCGATCGCAAACAGCGCAACAAGGAGCGCAACGCCGCCCCCACCGAGCCCACGCTTTCGCGCGAGGAGCTCGCTGCCATGAAGGTCGCCGAACTGCGCGAGAAGGCCAAGGAGTTCGAGATCGAGACGACCGGCAAGAAGAAAGCCGAGCTCGTCGAAGAGATCTACGTCACCGCTGCGAAGGCCGAGGGCTTCCGCGACATCAAGGGCATTCTGCAGATTCGCCCGGACAGCTCCGGCATTATCCACGCCCATGGCTACATGAAGTCCAACGACGACGCCTTCGTGCCTGCCTACCTCATCCGCTCCGCGCGCCTGCGCACGGGCGACGTCATCGAGGGCTCGCTGCGTCCTTCGCGCGGCGGCGACAAGCGCGCCGGCCTCGCCAAAATCACGACCGTCAACGGTCTGGACCCCGAGCAGATTCGCAACCGTCCCAAGTTCGGCGACCTCACCCCGGTCTATCCCAACGAGCCGCTGCGCATGGAGCACGGCAAGGACTCCATTACCGGTCGCGCCATCGACATCGTGTCGCCGATCGGCAAGGGTCAGCGTGGCCTGATCGTGTCTCCGCCCAAGGCCGGCAAGACCACGATCCTCAAGAAGATCTGCCAGTCTATCTCGATTAACAACCCCGAGGTGCACCTCATCTGCCTGCTCGTCGACGAGCGCCCCGAAGAGGTCACCGATATGCAGCGTTCCATCAAGGGCGAGGTTGTGGCGTCGACCTTCGATATGCCCGCCGACAACCACACTCGCGTGGCAGAGCTCGTCATCGAGCGCGCCAAGCGCATCGTGGAGCTGGGCGGCGATGTTGTGGTGGTGCTCGACTCCATCACGCGTCTTGCCCGCGCCTACAACTTGGCGGCGCCCGCCTCAGGCCGCATCCTTTCGGGCGGCGTCGATTCGGCGGCACTGTATCCGCCCAAGCGCTTCCTGGGCGCAGCCCGTAATATCGAGAACGGTGGCTCGCTCACCATCCTGGCCTCTGCCCTCATCGATACCGGTTCCAAGATGGACGAGGTCATCTTTGAGGAGTTCAAGGGCACCGGCAACATGGAGCTTAAGCTCGACCGCGACCTGGCCGACCGTCGCATCTTCCCGGCTATCGACCCCGTTGCCTCCGGTACGCGTAATGAGGACCTGTTGGTCGACGAGCAGATGCGTCCGTTTGTCTTTGGTCTGCGTCGCATTCTTGCCGGCATGAACAACACCGAGCGCGCAGCCGCATCGTTTATCAAGGGTCTTAAGGGCACCAACACCAACCAAGAGTTCCTGGTGCGTTCGGCCAAAAAGCACAGCGACTACGAGCAGACGTTCTAGGTTGTCATCCACACGCAGCGATAGTCATCAATGCGATAAAGGGTCGGGGCTTTGAGCCTCGGCCCTTTTCCATATCGCCGCTCCGCGCTTATTTTTAACCATAAGACCGACGAGCAGCAGGTTTCCCGTTTCAATCCGACTTCGTCGCTTGCAATCGACGGGGCGGTTTCGCATAATAGCTTTTAAGCTTCGCGACGGAAAACGCAGATGAAACGAACCATATACCGTTGCTTTGGGGCATAGCCCCGCTTCATCTTCTCTCGCGCAGCCAACTGAATGATGCGATTTGGGCGCTGGAAGATGGGGAGAGCTCATGGCTTCTTCTGATGCAACACAACGAGCAGTCCTTGCCGGACTTTCGTGCGGGATCGGCCTTGCCGCTCCCGTGGTTATGTATGCCGCGACGCTGCCGTTTTCGTCTGTGAACGAGACGGTCGTGGCGGGCGCGGTTCCCTTCGCCGTGGGCGCGGTGGCGGGCGTGGGTATCTATGCCGCCTCGCTGGGTATCTCCGAGTATCGTGCGCAGCGTGAAGAGCGTCTGTTCCAGCCCGATGCCATGGGCGGTGCCGCCAATCTCAATCAGCATCAAAGCGAGTTCAAGACCGCCTCGATTCCAGTCCAGCAGCAGGATGCGACTCCTTACGCTGCGGCTTCTGCTTCTCAGGCTCAGGCGGAGCAGTCTACCTCGGCATTCCTTTCCGGCCTGACCGGTGCGTTCCAGCGCCGTCATGCCGATGATGGTGTCCCTACCATCGCTCGAGCCGCAGATGCTATGGACGAGGACGAGGCTTGGTCCATGATCGACAGTATGCTCGACGACGATTCGCCGGTGAGCTGCGACCCTGCACACTCGCGCGACGTCTATCAAGTCGCCATCGACGAGCTCACCAATGGCGGGCAGACCGGCTCCTTCAATCGCGATGACATCGCCGCCGCGGCACGTGCCGTGTCTGGCTCCCAGGCCGCCCCTGCGGGCAGCACGGCGGCTTTCGTGGCACTCGTTGCCAACGCGGCAGCCAATAACGCCTACAGCGCTACCTCGGCGGACGCAGACGCTTCTGCCGACAATTCGTACGTTGATGAAGCCATGACCGCGGACGAGGAGGCCGTTGCCGCTCGCCGTGCCGCCGAAAGCTCGCTTTGGGGCGCTCCTGCCCAGCAGCAGGCGGCCGAGGCTGCGCCGTACAATGCAAACCTCGCCAGCATGCCTATCATCTCCGGTGCCGCGGACATCGATCTCGATGACCTCGATGAGCCTGCAGCCATTACCGCATCGATTGATGCCCAAGATCGCGTCGACACCGGCGACCTTCCGGATGCCTCGCTCGAGGTTGATGTCCCCATGGCCGATTACTCGGGCCACGAGGACATGTGGGCCGCCGCCACCGCGATTCTGGATGAGATTGACGAGTCCGCTCCTGTTGTAGCGCCCGCTCCCGTCGCTGCCCCTCAGCCTGCTGCCCCCGCCTATGTCGGCCGCCACAGCGCTGTGTTCCCCGAGGATACCGCCCGTATCTCGCGCGAGAGCATCGAGCGGGCCGAGGCTATTGCCGCCGGCATTATGGAAAATCGTCGTCACGAGCGCGTCAATCAGATCCTCGAGGAAGAGATCGAGCGCCTGCAGTCCTCTACCGCCAAGCGTACGGGCCGTGCCTATCTGAGCGTTATCGAGGGCGGTACCGCCAGCTTTGCGCCGCTCCGCGCGGAGGCATAACTTCTGCATGGTTAAGATCAATCGAAAATGGGCGGTCGTGACCTGCCTGATGGCGCTCTTGATCTGGGGCAATTCGCTGGTTCCCGGCTCGGGGTCGGGCTCACTGAGTCTAACGGTCATGGAAGCTATCCGCGGTTTCCTGCACGGCGTGGGACTTCCATATGAATGGGTGACCAACTTTGTTGTTCGCAAGTGCGCGCATTTTACCGAGTATATGGTGCTCGGCATCCTGGCAACGCACGCCTTTGATTTTGAGGGCCGGCGCACCTTTGACGTGCTGCTGCCCACGGCGGTGTTCCTGCTGCTGATTCCCTCGATCGACGAGACGATTCAGCTCTTTGTGCCGGGACGCGCCGGCATGATCACCGATGTGATGATCGACTGCTGTGGAGCGGCAACGGGCGTTGTGCTCCGATATCTCTTACGGTCGCTGATGTGCGCCAAAAAAGCCGCCTAGGACGTATTGTTTGGTCCTAGGCGGCCTTTTTTATTTGAGGGCTTATATGAGGCGTGGTGGCGTCGTTCCATAGGTCGGATTTGCCGGGCACACCACGCCCTGTGGGTACGCCTGTTACTGAAGCGCCTGTGCGCCCAGGGCCAGGCAGCCCATAATGCCCTGCTTGCCCTCGAGGCTGTTGTTGACGATGTAGGTATCGATGTCGTTGACCTCGGGCGTGACGATATAGCCGTTGAGCATCTCGGCACACTTTTTGCGTGCGAGCGGCACGATGGGAGTGTGGTCGGCCACGCCGCCGCCGATGATGATCTTTTGCGGCGCGTAGCACAGCGTGTAGGTCATGAGTGCCTGTGCCAGATAGCCGGCGAGCAGGTCCATGGCTTCCGGGTCATCAGCCATGTCTCCGGCGCTCTTGCCATCCCAGCGCTTTCTAACGCCGGGGCCGGCGATGAGGCCTTCGAGGCAGTTGTCGTGGAAGGGGCAGGCGCTGTGCTCGCCAATGGTGTCGCGCGGGTCGCGCGTGACCAGGATGTGGCCAGCCTCGGGATGCATCATGCCGTGCACGAGCTTACCGCCCGAGAGCACGCCAGCGCCCACGCCGGTACCGATGGTCAGATACACCACGTCAGTGAGGCCCTGGGCGCAACCAAAGGTGACCTCGCCCAGGCAGGCGACGTTGACGTCGGTGTCGTAGCCGCAGGGAATATTGAGCTCGTTTTGGATGGTGCCCAGCAGGTCGAAGTAGCGCCATGCCGTTTTGGGCGTCTCCAGGATCTTGCCGTATTGGGGCGAGGCAGGGTTGACTGCGGTGGGGCCAAAGGCGCCGATGCCCAGCGCGGCGATGCCCTTGTCGGCAAACCATGCGTTGACGGCCTCGACGGTCTCCTGCGGGGTCGTGGTCGCGATCTGCTCACGCTTCAGGACCGTACCGTCTGCATAGCCCGTGGCGCAGACCATCTTGGTGCCGCCGGCCTCGAGCGCTCCGATAAGCTGCTGCTCCGCCATAGTGATCCCCTTTCCAGGATAAGGTGCTCTTTGCCTAAAGTATAGCGCTATAAAACTATTAATAAATCGCTATAAAAAGAAACCCCGCAACGTTACGAACGGTGCGGGGTTTCTATGTTTGCCTTAACTGCCGGGCCGTCTTTACCCGCGCGATTTGATTTTATCACGCAGGGACTTGAGGTTCTCCAGCGCCGCGTTGAGCGTCTCGTCACGCTTGGCAAAGTGGAAGCGGATCAGGTGGTTGACGGGCTCGCGGAAGAAACTTGAGCCCGGCACGGCGCCCACGCCAACCTTGGAGGCGAGATCCTCGCAGAAGTCGAGGTCGCTGTCGTAGCCAAACTCAGAGATGTCCATCATCACGTAGTAGGCGCCCTGCGGCACGTTGTGCTCAAGACCGATGCTATCGAGCCCCTGGCAGAACAGGTCGCGCTTGGCGGTGTAGAGGTCGAGGACCTCCTGGTAATAGCTGTCGTCGAAGTTGAGGGCGGTGACGACGGCCTCCTGCAGGGGTGCGGCGGCGCCCACGGTGAGGAAGTCGTGGACCTTCTTGATGCGCTCGGTGATCTGGGCTGGGGCAATGGTGTAGCCCAGACGCCAGCCGGTGATGGAGTAGGTCTTGGACAGCGAGCTGCAGCTGATGGTGCGCTCAAACATGCCGGGTAGCGTGGCCATGTACACGTGCTCGTGGGGTGTGTAGACGATGTGCTCATAGACCTCGTCGGTAATGCAGTAGGCATCGTACTTTTTGCACAGGTCGGCGATAAAGGTGAGCTCCTCGCGGGTAAAGACCTTGCCGCAGGGGTTGGACGGGTTGCACAGGACGATCGCCTTGGGATCGTTGTCGCGGAAGGCTGCCTCGAGTGTCTCGCGGTCAAAGTCGAATGTGGGCGGGTTGAGCGGCACGTAGATGGGCTCGGCGCCCGAAAGGATCGTGTCGGCGCCGTAGTTTTCGTAGAACGGCGAGAAAATGACGACCTTGTCGCCGGGGTTCGTGACCGTCATCATGGCGGCCATCATGGCCTCGGTGGAGCCGCAGGTGACCACGATGTTCTCGTTGGGGTTGATCGGCATGCCCATAAAGTGCTCCTGCTTGGCGGCAAGCGCCTCGCGCATGGCCTGGGAGCCCCAGGTGATGGAGTACTGGTGGTAAAGCGGCTTGGGGTCGGTGGCAATGGTGCTGAGGCTATCGAGCAGCTGCGCCGGGGGATCGAAATCGGGGAAGCCCTGCGACAGGTTGACGGCACCATACTTGTTGGAGATGCGCGTCATGCGGCGGATGACCGAATCGGTAAACGCCGCCGTGCGGTTGGAGAGTTCTTTCATGCCTATCCTTTCGAGCATTGGGTGGAGCAAGTTTACTCCTATGGAACCGGTGGGATTTGCTCGAAACGGGCTCGAAAAACTCTTGGTTGATTTCCGATCTCAGCCGAACACATTGAGCAAATA
>NZ_QSPG01000032.1:0-15648 GCF_003436395.1 Collinsella sp. TM06-3
GCCCCGACGGTTGACAAAACTATAGGAACACCCAATGACTAACGTCGCAGGTTGAGGACGGGCAGCGAGCGGGTCGCATTTGAGACAAGGTGACGTGAAACGAAAGGGCGCTGACCTTCTGGTCGCGCCCTTGAAGTTGAACGTCAGATTGTCCAAATGCGGCCCGCGCAGCGTCGAGCCGTTACGGCGTTTGGCAAAACGCCGTAACTTAGTAGTTGGCCTCGTAGCCGTTGCCGTCGCCGGTGGGCTCTTCGTAGTAATCGGAACTGTCGCTCGAATCGTCGGAATCGTCAGAGCTGACCGATGAGGTTGCGGTACCGTTTGCGTAGTCGTCAGACGTGTTGTTGCTGAGGTCACCGATCGTAGAGCTGGAACCATCGGACATACCCATGGTGTTGGGACCCTTGGGATCCTTGCCGGCATCGACGCGCTCCATCATTTCCTTGAGCTCGTCCTCGTAGACAAAGACGTAGCTCACACCGTCGATCATGGTGCTGTCGTCGGCGTACGAGGGCAGGTTGGCCGAGTAGATACCGTCGACATCCATACCGCGCATGGCGTTGACCGTAGCCACGATATCCTGAACGCTCATATCGGTTACAAGCATATCGGACAGCGAATTAACCAGGCCAAAGATCTTCGTGGCATCGAAGTTATTGAGAATCTGGTTGGCAAGGGCGCCAAGCACCTGACGCTGGTGGCGCATGCGCGTGTAATCGCCGTCGGCATAGGTGTAGCGGCAGCGGGCATAGGTAAGGGCGGTGGCACCGTCCATATGCTGCTGGCCAGCGGTAATCTTAATATCCAGGTGCTCGGGGTCGTCAACATCATCGGTTGCGTTAATGTCGATACCGCCAACCGAATCAATCAGCGCCTGCATACCGTCGAAGCTGACCTCGGCATAGTGGGAAATCTGAACACCGCACAGCTCGTTGACCGCCTCGACCATGGCCTCGGCGCCGCCAACGGTATGGCAGGCGTTGATCTTCATGGTCTCGCCCTTGTACTCGACCTTGGTGTCGCGCGGAACGGAAATGAGCGTCGCCTGCTTTTGCGTGGGGTCGATGCGTGCCAGGATAATCGAGTCGGCACGATACGTATCCTCGCCCGGACGGCCGTCGGTGCCAAGAAGCAGCACGTAGAACGGATCCTTTGCCTCATCGGTGTCAACCAGAACCCGACGCAGATTGTCAGTAATGACATTAGAATCGCCGAGCTTGCCCATAATGGTGGCAAACCACAGGCCGGCAGCGGTCGTGGCACTCAGCAGCACGCCAAGCACGACAATGAGCGCGACGTGACGAATCGTGTGGCTACGGCGGCGTTGACGAGCGCGCTCGGAATAGCGAGCCACGTTATCGCGACTGTAGATCTTGGCCTGCGCACCAGTTGAGGGTCTTCGGGTGGTGGTATCCGCGAGGGGCTTTTTATTAAACATAGGCAACCTGTATTAGTAGATGACGGGATCGGGGACGGTAGCATGCTCGACATGCGCGCCGAGCGCCTGCAGCTTTTCGACAAACTGCTCGTAGCCGCGCTTGATGTGATGGATAGCCGAAACCTCGGTCGTCCCGTCGGCGATCAAGCCCGCTACGACGAGGGCCGCTCCGCCGCGCAAATCGGGCGAGGTAACCTGTGCACCCGAGAAGCCCTTGACGCCATGAATCATGGCATGATGGCTCTCGATACGAATGTCGGCACCCATGCGCACCAGCTCAGAGGCAAACATAAAGCGATTCTCGAAGATGTTCTCGGTAATAACGGAACTGCCGTCGGCAAGGGCGGAGAGCACCATAATCTGCGCCTGCATGTCGGTCGGGAAACCGGGGAACGGAAGCGTCTGGATGTCGACCGGCTTGATACGCTCGGCACGGTTCACATGGACGCCATCCTCGACGCGCTCGCAGTCGATACCCATGAGCTCCATCTTCTTGAGCACCATGCCCAAATGAATGGGGCAAAAGCCCGTGACATCGACACCGCGATCGTCCGCCATCAACGCACCGGCGACGATAAAGGTACCGGCCTCGATGCGGTCGCCCACCACGCGATGGATAACGGGATGGAGCTCTTCCACGCCTTCGATAGTCACGACGGGCGTACCGGCGCCAACAATCTTGGCGCCCATCTCGTTGAGCATGTTGGCGAGATCGACGATCTCGGGCTCGCGGGCGGCATTGTCGATAACCGTGGTGCCCTGTGCGCGCACAGAGGCCATGATGAGATTCTCGGTCGCACCGACGCTGGCGAACTCGAGCGTGACGGTGGTACCGCGCAGACCTTGGGGCGCATTAGCGTTGATGTAACCGTGGGCGGTATCGAACTCAACGCCCAGGGCCTCAAGACCAAGAATGTGCATATCGATCTTGCGAGCACCCAGGTTGCAGCCGCCCGGCATGGCAATTTTGGCGCGATGGAAGCGGCCCAGCAGGGGTCCCATGACGGCGGTGGAAGCGCGCATCTTGGCAACGAGCTCGTAGGGGGCCTCCCATGAATCGACCTGAGAGGTATCAATCTCGAGCGTGTGCTCGTCGAGAACATCGATCGTAGCGCCCATGCCCTTGAGCACCTTGCCCATCACGTGGACATCGGAAATATCGGGCACGTTCTGCAGCGTCGTCTTGCCCGGCGCCAGAAGCGTTGCCGCCATGAGTTTGAGCGCGGAGTTCTTGGCGCCCGAGACGGGCACGGAGCCTCCGATGGCGTGGCCACCCTCAACGCGGATAATATCCAAGGTCTACCCTTTCAAAAAGCATGCCCGGGGTGGCTGGGCCATCCCGGGCATGATGTGTTCGCAAATGGTCGAACGCTAAATCGTTTGACTATTGGGCAAGCTTGAGCTTACACCATGCGATTTCATTATAGAGGTAGGCGCGGCGTGCATCATCCTCCGACAAATTACCCAGCTTCTCTTCAAAACCTTGAATATCAGCTTTAAGCTTGTCGGCATCGACGGTCGCCAAATCGCAAGCGCGCTCGGCGAGAACGGTCACGACATCGTCCGCAACCTGGGCATAGCCGCCGGCCACGGCAAACGTGTGGTCGACAGTGCCCATGGCCTTATCGGAAACGCGAACGTAACCGCGGTCGATCGTGCAGATCTCGCTGGAGTGAGCAGGCAGGACGCCAAACTCGCCATCCGTGGACGGAATCGACACAAACGCAGCGTCGCCCTCATAGGCGCAGCTCACGGGGCACACGATGCGGATACGCATAACCTACTTCTCCCCCATCTTGCGGGCGCGCTCGCGCACGTCCTCAATCGTGGAAGCATAGCGGAAAGCCTGCTCGGGCAGGTCATCGGCCTTGCCGTCGACAATCTCGGCGAAAGAGCGGACGGTATCCTCGACGCGGACGTAGACACCGGGGTTGCCGGTGAACTTCTCGGCGACGTGGAAGGACTGCGAGAGGAACTGCTGAATCTTACGGGCACGGTTGACCGTAAGGCGCTGCTCCTCGGACAGCTCGTCCATACCCAGAATGGCGATGATGTCCTGAAGGTCGGAGTACTCCTGCAGGAGCTCCTGGACCTTGACGGCGACACGGTAGTGCTCCTCGCCGACGATCGAGGGATCGAGAGCGTCGGAGGAAGATGCGAGCGGGTCGATAGCCGGGAATAGGCCGAGCGACGAAATGCTACGCGAAAGAACCGTGGTGGCGTCGAGGTGCGTAAACGTCGTGGCAGGCGCAGGGTCGGTCAGGTCGTCTGCGGGGACGTAGACAGCCTGGACGGAGGTAATGGAGCCCGTCTTGGTCGAGGTAATGCGCTCCTGGAGGTCGCCCATCTCGGTTGCCAGCGTGGGCTGGTAACCAACGGCGGACGGCATACGGCCCAGCAGTGCGGAAACCTCGGAACCTGCCTGGGAAAAGCGGAAGATGTTGTCGATGAACAGCAGAACGTCCTGACCACGATCACGGAAATACTCAGCGGTGGTAAGGCCGGCCAGACCGATGCGCAGACGCGCTCCGGGCGGCTCGTTCATCTGACCATAGACCAAGCAGGTCTTGTCGATAACGCCAGACTCGCTCATCTCGAGGAACAGGTCGGTGCCCTCGCGGGTGCGCTCGCCGACGCCGGTGAACACCGAGGTGCCGCCGTGCTCCTGGGCGAGGTTGTTGATGAGCTCCTGAATCAGAACGGTCTTGCCGACGCCGGCGCCGCCGAACAGGCCCGTCTTGCCGCCACGGATGTAGGGCTCGAGCAGGTCGACGGCCTTGATGCCGGTCTCGAAGATCTCGGTCTTGGTGGTGAGCTCGTCAAAGCGGGGCGCTGCATGGTGGATGGGGTAGAACTCCTCCACCTCGGGCATGGGCTTGCCGTCGACGGGCTTGCCCATGACGTTCCAAATTCGGCCGAGCGTCTTGGGGCCAACGGGCATCTTCATGGGCTCACCGGTATCGGTGGCGATGAGGCCGCGCTGCAGGCCGTCGGTCGAGGACATGGCGACCGTGCGGACGACGCCGCCCGGAAGCTGGCTCTCGACCTCGAGGATCGTGCTCAGATGACCGATCGGGGTCTCGGCCTCGACCGTGAGCGCGTTGTAGATCGGGGGCACCGCGCCGTCAAACTTGACGTCAACGACAGGGCCGATGATTCGCACGATGCGACCATCACCGGCAGTCGTCTTCTTGGTGGCTTCCTCGACCGCAAGCTTTACGGTGTTATTAGCCATTACTGTTCCTCCAATGCTGAGGCTCCGCCGACGATCTCGTTAATCTCGGTCGTGATCGAAGCCTGGCGCACGCGACTATACGTGCGGGTAAGGGTCGAGATGATCGCGGTGGCGTTTTCCGTCGCGGAGTGCATGGCCTTGCGGCGTGCACCCTGCTCGGCAGCCGCCGAATCGATCAGGGCCTGGTAGATGACCGTCAGGATATAAGACGGCACAAGCTTGCCGAGAACATGCTCGGGAGAGGGCACGAACTCGAACGTGGACGAGATGCGCTTAGGGGCGTCGGTCTCGTTCTTACGCGGACCGTGGGCCATAGCGATCATCTCGGGGTCGAGCGGCAACAGATGCTCGACGCGAAGCTCCTGATCCACGCGGTTCTTGGCGTGGTGGTAGACAAGCTCGACACGGTCAAGCTCACCGGCACGATACGCATCGCAGATATGAGAGGAGATCATGCGGGCCTGATTGAAATCGGGCTCAGAGGAGTTGCCCTCAAAGTGCATGACGACGTTTGCGCGGTCACGGAAATACGTGGCCGGCTTACGCCCGCACGCGATGATCTCGCACTCGATGCCGTCGTTCGCCCAAGAAGCGGCGAGCTTTTCGGCCGTGCGCTCCACCGTCGTATTGAAACCGCCGGCAAGGCCGCGGTCCGAGGCAATAACGACAATCAGGCCATGCTTGACGCTCTCATGCTTCTGCAGCATGGGATCGGTGCCCGAACAGGAGGCGTCGCCGGCGACCGTCAACATGACGTCGGTCAGCGCCTCCTTATAGGGCTCGGCCTGCTTGGAGCGATCGAGGGCACGACGGATCTTGGCCGTAGAGACCATCTCCATCGTGCGCGTGATCTGCTTGGTCGTGGTAACCGAGGAGATTCGCTTCTTAATGTCGCGAAGGTTGGCCATGGGGCTTAGTTCTCCTCTGATCCAGAAACATCCGAATGGTGCTTGGCCATGAACTGCTGCTTGAAGTCGCCGATGACACGCAAGAGCTCAGCCTTGGTGTCATCATCGATCTTCTTGGCGCGAACCTTGTCGAGCAGCAAGCCAAAGCCATTGTCCATGTACTCGATGAGCTCGGCACGGAAAGGCAGCACGTCGGCGATCTCCAGGTCATCCAGGAAGCCCTCGTTGCCAGCGAACAGCGTAACAATCTGCTCGCCAACCTCAAACGGCTTGTAGCGCGGCTGCTTCAGGAGCTCGGTCATGCGAGCGCCATGGGTAAGCTGCTTCTGAGTAGCCTCGTCGAGGTCGGAGCCGAACTGCGTAAAGCCGGCGAGCTCCTGGTACGAAGCGAGGTCCAGACGGAGGTTGCCGGCGACCTGCTTCATGGCCTTGGTCTGCGCATCGCCACCGACGCGGGACACGGAGATGCCCACGTCGACTGCCGGGCGCTGACCCTGGAAGAAGAGCTCGGACTGCAGGTAGATCTGACCATCGGTAATGGAAATGACGTTGGTCGGAATGTAGGCCGAGACGTCGCCGTCCTGGGTCTCGATGATCGGCAGTGCCGTCATGGAGCCGTAACCGTTCTTCTTGGACATCTTGACGGCACGCTCGAGCAGACGAGAGTGCAGGTAGAAGATGTCGCCAGGATAGGCCTCGCGTCCGGGCGGACGATGCAGCGTCAGCGACATCTGACGGTAGGCCACAGCCTGCTTGGACAGGTCGTCGTAGATGACGAGCACGTGGCCGCCGGGGTTGGTCTCGCTGGCGGGCTTGCCGTCCTCGCCGTTGTACATGAAGAACTCGCCGATAGCGGCACCGGCCATAGGCGCGATGTACTGCATAGGGGCGGAATCGGCAGCGGTGGCCGAAACGATGATGGTGTAGTCGAGCGCACCGTGCTGAGCGAGGGTCTCGCGGATGTTGGCAACCGTGGAGGCCTTCTGGCCGATGGCGACATAGATGCAGACCATGCCCTTGCCGCGCTGGTTGAGGATAGCGTCGATGGCGATGGCGGTCTTACCGGTCTTACGGTCGCCGATGATGAGCTCACGCTGACCGCGGCCAATAGGCACCATGGAGTCGATAGCGAGCAGGCCGGTCTGAACCGGCTCGCACACCGGGGTACGATCGATGACGCCGGGAGCCTTGAACTCGATGGGGCGACGGTGCGTGGCGACGATGTCGCCCAGGCCGTCGATGGGCTGGCCGAGCGGATTGACGACGCGGCCGAGCATGGCACGGCTCACGGGGATATCCATAATGCGGCCAGTGGTGCGGCACTCGTCGCCTTCCTTGATGGAGTCGACGGCACCAAACAGAACGGCGCCGACCTCGTCACGGTCAAGGTTCTGGGCAAGGCCGAAGACGGTCTCACCGGTATCGGAGCTCTTGAACTCCAGAAGCTCGCCTGCCATGGCGCTCTTGAGGCCGGAGACGCGCGCGATGCCGTCGCCTACCTCGTCGACCGTTGAAACCTCATGCGTATCGACCGTCGCGGAGAGGCTCGTGAGCTGCTCCTGCAGTTTCTTGGCGATATCCTGGGCATTGAGGGTTTCGGACATTAGGCTTCACCTCCGTACGAATTAGCAGAGTTTGCGAGGGTCTCCTGCGCGATGCGCAGCTGCGTCTTGACGGAAATGTCACGACGCTCGCCGCGGGCCTCGAGCACCAGGCCGCCCACGATAGACGGGTCAACCTGCTCGATAAGGAATACCTTGCGGCCGAAGTCCTGCTCGCATTTCTTAGTGATGGTTTGACGCAGCTCGTCGTCGAGCGGGATCGCCGTGGTGACGGTCACGCCCACTACATCCTCGTCTTCCTCGGCAACATACTTAAAGGCAGCTGCCACCTTGGGAAGAAGGTCGAGCTGGTCGCGCTTGGACATGGTGTCGAGCACGGCGATGATCTCGGGGCTGGCGGAAGCCAAGCGCTCGATCATCTCGAGGTCCTCGAACACATGGTTCTCGGCCTTAGCGGCTTCCAGAAGGGAGCGCGCGTAGGTCTCGAGCACCTTGTCCTGATAGCGGCTAGTCGGCATTCAGGCTACCTGCTTCCTGGATGTAGCGCTCGATGAGCTTCTTCTGCTCGGCATCGTCCTCGAGTGCCTCGCCCACGATCTTGGTGGCGACGGCAACGGACAGGTCGGCGATGGAGCTCGCGGCACCGGCGTAAATGGACTTGCGCTCGTCCTCGACGGTCGTATGGGCCTTGGCGATGATCTCCTCGGCCTCCTTGTGAGCAGCCTCGATGATACGGGCGCGCTCGGACTCGGCGTCCTTACGGGCCTCGAGAACGATGTCGGCAGCCTGACGACGGGCGTCGGTGACGATCGAGTCGGACTCAGCGCGCTTGGCGATAGCCTCCTGCTTGGTCTTCTCGGCCTCGTCGAGGCTCTCCTCGATCTTCTTGCCGCGCTCCTCCATGGTTTTCATGATGCCCGGCAGGGCGACCTTGGCCAGCACGATCCAGATAATCAGGAAGGCGATAAGCGCCGGGATGAACTCCGCCATCTTAGGGATGAGGATGTCCGCACCGGCAGCGCCGTCCTCAGCGAACGCGGAAACCGGCATGAGCAGCGCGGCCGCGGACGCGGAGAGTGCGATCGCGCTCTTCTGGGATGAAAGATTCATACTTGACGCTCCGTGCTATTTAACGATCAGCGCGACAACGAAGCCGATCAGAGCCAGAGCCTCGCCGAAGGCGGAGCCCATGATGAAGACGGTGAACACGCGGCCCTGGACCTCAGGCTGACGGGCCATAGCACCCGTAGCACCCAGAGCAGACAGGCCGATAGCAAGACCAGCGCCGATAACACCGAGACCGTAACCGATAACTCCCACGATTCCTCCTTTGTCGTGCGTGTCTTATTTCACGCAGGATAACCTTTTTTATAACTGCCGGGCTCCATGGGTACGGGCACCGGCGGTTTAACGAATTGCTTACCTTTAAGGCGCGAGCGGAAGGCTACTCCTCCTCCGCGACCTCCTCTGCCTCGGAGACATACACGGCGGTAAGGACCGTGAAGACGTAAGCCTGGATGGCGCCGACCACAAGCTCGATCGCATAGATCAGGATGAGGATGGCAAGCCAGGCTAGCGAAGGCAGGGCGCCAACGGCGTGGGCCGCGGAAACCTGCTGAAGCAGCGGCTGCATGAACATGCTCGCCATGATGGCGAACGAGCCCATGACCACGTGTCCTGCGAACATGTTGCAGAACAGACGGACGGCAAGCGTGATGAGACGCAGGAAGGTCGAGAAAAGCTCGACGACCCACACGAGCACGTTCATCGGGAAGCTCACGCCCTGCGGGGCGAGGCTCTTGATGTAGCCGATCACGCCGTGAGCCTTGCATCCGTAGTAGATGAAGTACACGAAGGCGAAAATGGCGAGTGCGGCGGTGGAGCCGATTGCGCCGGTGCCGGGCTTCATTCCCGGAATCAGGCCGATCATGTTATTGATCAGGATGAACAGGAAAAGCGAGCACAGGAACGGGAAGTGCTTCTTCCAGTTCTCACCCACGACACCCTTGCCGATATCGTTCTCGACGTACTCGATGATGTACTCGAAACCGTTGGCGAAGAAGCCCTTGGGAACCAGGGTCTGCTTCTTCTTGAACACGGCCAGGACGATCAGGAGCACGATCGTGGAGACGATCAGCCAAAACGAGTACTGCGTGATGCCGCAGCTCAGATCGCCCACGACAGGGGTGGAGCTGAACTCGCTGACCAGATGATTAATCTCATCAGGCAGCTTTTCAAAAATTTCCACGACTTACCTTTCGACCTCATGAGGATCTCGCAGCGCCTTGGCGACACGAACCGCGCAGGCGGCCATAAAGGCCACGAAGCCGATCGCCTCGCCCAGGAGGAACATGCGAAATGCCTCTCCGAACAACACAAACACAACCAAGGTAAAGACGAGCAGGGCGATTGCCGAGACCGCCAGACTCACCATACCCTTGAGCATGTCCGCATTCTGTTTATCGTCAAGAACCGGCTTGAGCGTAAAGACAAAGGGAAGGAAGGCAATTGCGCCCGCGATGGCGCCTGCAACGATAGCGAGCAGATCGGCTATCTGAAACACTGGCGTCCTCACTTTCCTTTTTAACGCTTCACAGAACAGTTCCCGCCAAACATTGGTGACTATTGTACGAGCCAATCGCTAAAGTACAACCGAAAAAGCATCGGTTAATACGCACCTGTTCGTTTTCTTAAGACCTTCTTTATGCCGCAGGTACGGTAATACGTTTTTCTCGAACCCTGCAGGGCAAAACGTCCGTTAGCAGGAGTGCGCGCGGTCGCCTTTTGTTCGTCCGCGCGCACCGTTTCTTCGTATTTGCAGCCGCGGCCGTTTAGCCCAGCGACTAGAGCGTGCCGTAGATGCGGTCGCCGGCGTCGCCGAGGCCGGGAACGATGTAGGCAGCCTCGTTGAGATGGTCGTCGATGGCGCAGGTATAGATATGCACATCTGGGTCCTTCTCGGTCAGCGACTTGAGGCCCTCGGGGGCCGCGACGATGCACAGCATGCGGATGTCCTTGACACCGCGCTCGCGCAGGTAGCTGATGGCCATCTCGGCCGAACCGCCCGTGGCAAGCATGGGGTCGACGACCAGGCAGATGCGCTGGTCGATATCCTTGGGCATCTTGCAGTAATACTCGTGCGGCTCGTGGGTGACCTCGTCGCGCTCCATGCCGATGTGACCCACGCGAGCGGAGGGCACCAGGTCGAGGATGCCGTCGACCATGCCAAGGCCCGCACGCAGGATGGGCACGATGGCGAGTTTCTTGCCGGCAAGCTGTTTGAACGTGGCGGTAGTGATGGGGGTCTCGACCTCGACGTCTTCCATAGGCAGGTCGCGCATGGCCTCGTAGCCGTCAAAAAGCGCGAGTTCGCGCACGAGCTGGCGGAACTGGTTGGTGCCGGTGTTTTTGTCGCGCAGGATCGACAGCTTGTGCTGGACGAGCGGGTGATCGACAAGCGTCACACGGGACGCATCGTAGGTGACGGTCATGGATTGATTGCCCCTTTCGTTGCGGCCGCAAAACGGCCTTGCTGACAAGGCGCGCAGCAATGTTGCCGCCGCACGCCATGCATTAGTTTAGCGGTTTGTTGTATCGAGCAGCCCATCGCAGCCCTACTGTGAGGTGCTGAGCGAGCGCCTGACTGCATCACGCCAGCCCGCAAGGTTTTGCTCGCGGCGCTCGGCGGACATGTGGGGAAGGAAGGTCCTAACGATCTGGGCATTTTGCTCCAGCTCTTCCAGGTCTTCCCAATAGCCGACGGCAAGACCCGCCAAGTACGCGGCACCGATTGCCGTGGTCTCCACCGTCTCGCATTGCAGCACGGGGATATCCAGCAGGTCGGCCTGGAATTGCATGATGAACTCGTTGCGCGAGGCACCGCCATCGACAGACAGGCGCTCAATCGAAAGCCCCACGTCCTGCTCCATGGCGCGCAGCACGTCGTAGCTCTGATATGCCATGGATTCGCAGGCGGCACGTACGATGGTCGCACGGCTCGAGGCGCCGGTCAGACCGCACACGATACCGCGAGCATGCGGGTCCCACCAGGGAGCACCCAAACCCGCAAAGGCGGGAACGAAGTAGCAGCCCTCGTTGTCGCTAATCGAAGCAGCGAGTTGTGCCGACTCGCTCACGCTCGAGATGATGCCCATGTTGTTGCGAAGCCAGTTCATCGTTGAGCCGGCGGCAAAAATAGAGCCCTCGAGCGCATAGCTGACTTTGCCGTCCGCAGCGATACCGATGGTGGAGACCAGGCCATTCTTGGATTCGACGATCTCGTCGCCGGTGTTCATGAGCATAAAGCAACCCGTGCCATAGGTGTTTTTGGTCTGGCCGGGACGGAAACAGCAGTGGCCGAACAGCGACGCCTGTTGGTCACCCGCCACGCCCATGATGGGCGGCATGTTGGTCATGATGTCGCTCGCGACGCGGCCGTAGTCGCCCGAGCTCCAGCGAACCTCGGGCATCATGGAACGTGGAACGTCAAAGAGTGCCAGCAGGTCGTCGTCCCAATCGAGCGTATGGATATTAAAGAGTGCCGTGCGGCTGGCATTGGTGTAGTCGGTGGCAAAGACCTGGCCGCCGGTGAGGTTGTAGATGAGCCAGGTGTCGATGGTGCCAAACATGAGGTCGCCCGCCGCCGCGCTTTCGCGTGCGCCGTCGACGTTGTCGAGAATCCACTGCACCTTGGAGGCCGAGAAATACGGGTCGAGCGTGAGTCCCGTGCGGGAGCGCACCAGCCCTTCTGCGCCCTGCTCGACAAGCTCGTCGATCAGAGGTGCGGTACGGCGGCACTGCCATACGATAGCGTTATAGATCGGCTGACCGCTCACGCGATCCCAGACCACCGTGGTCTCGCGCTGGTTGGAGATGCCGATGGCGGCAATGCGGTCGGAGTGGATACCGCTCTTAAACTGGACTTCCATCATGACGGCGATCTGGCTAGCAAGGACCGCCATGGGGTCTTGCTCCACCCAGCCGGGACGCGGAAAGCTGGTTTTGACGCTGCGACGTGCCTGCGCGACGATGCAGCCGTACTCGTCGACGATGGTCGCAAGTACCGAGGTGGTGCCGCAGTCGAGCGCCATGATGTAGGAACCGCCAAAGTCAAACGAGGCATCTTCCATGCCCAGGCTGCCCAGATTCAACGACATCGCTTAAACCTTTCTATTGCATCGGGTCGGACAGGACCCGTTCGATCTCTGATGCGGGAAGTGCGCCTTGGCGCAGGATCTGGAGCTCGCCGTGCTGAAACGACACGATGGTCGAGGCGTCGCGACACGGGGTCTCACCGGCGTCGACGGCAACATCGACCCCCTCCAGGATGCGACCCTCCACCGTGATAAAACTTGCCGGCGCGGGCGCGCCATGCGTGTTGGCGCTGGTGCAGGCAAGGGGGCTGCCACAGGCGCGAATGAGCGCCTGCACCACGGGCGAGGCCGAAGCGCGAAGTGCCACCGTGTCGTCGGCAGCGCGCATAAAGGTCGGCACGCAGGGAGCTGCCTTGACCACGATAGTCAGGGCTCCCGGCCAGCATCGTCGCGCGAGTATGCGGGCATCTTCCGGGATATCCACGCCATAGCGGTCGAGTGCTTCGACGCCATCGACCAGCCAAGCGACGGTTTGCGTGAGTTCACGTTGCTTGAGAGTGAAGATACGGCGATAGCCGGTGCCGAGCGCAGGAACTGCGGCGCCATTGACGGCAGCCTGCGGATCGCGCGGCCACGATGGGAATTCGCTTGTATCTTGGGGCACGGCGTCCGAGAAGGCGTTGACTGCCACGGCGACACCGTAGACGGTCTCGGTCGGGATCAAAGCCAGGCCGCCGCGGCCGAGCACCTCGGCCGTGCGCTCGACGGCAAGCCGATGCGGCTCGCGCGTTCCCTCGTATACCCGATAGACCGTCTGCATGTGTATGCCAGCCCCTTACGCTCTGGTGCAAGTTTGTTTACTGTGGGGCATTCTCGCACGAAACGTTCAACCTATTTGCCCAGAGCGCATGTTGGTTTGGTGAGCGGCTCTAGTAGTCGGTGAAAGTGAGGGGGTTATTGGACTGCGACGAACTTCTTTGGCCTGCCGGCGTGACGTTCTTGGGCGGCGTAACGCTCGATACTGTCTATCGTTATCATCCGACGGCCGTCGACGAGTTCAACATCGAGTTTGCCGGCTTTGACCAGCGCGGTAATCCGCGGAGCGGAGACTTTGAGGTCCAGCGCTGCGTCTTTAAATGTTCGGCACGCCGCTTCCCGAGCGTCCTCGTGGTCGATTTCGACTGAAAGGGCCACGACCTCGGCCGAGCGTTCGTACCCTGCCGGAGTCAAACCGTTGTTGAGGTCGTCGGCCAAAAACGCCATCAGTGCCTCGGTGGCATGGGCAATCGCTTCTTCGCGCGTATCGCCATCGGCAAAGGCGCCGGGAATCTGCGGGAAGCTGGCGCAGTAACCGTCGTCTTCTTTTATGAGAACGCAGTCATAGGTAAATCGCTGCCTCATTTTGCCTCCAACTATCATCCAGCTTGGCGACGAATACTTGACCACGTGCCCTTCTTTGGTCGATCACCACCAGAGCCGTTCACGGTGACAACACGGTCACCAGAAACATACTTAGCATGACTACCGACTTGCGCGACCTTCACGAATCCATCGTGCTTGAGTAGGGCAATGATTTCCCGAAAGGCAGGGGGTTGCATGGGCCGACCTCTTTCAGCCGTCCTAATTATAAACTACTTTATAATTTTGCTAACCAGTTAATAAATATTACTGGCGCTGTTTGGGCTCGGCGACGATGGCTCGAACGATGCGGGGGCGATCGGTGAGATCGCGGACGATGCGCACATCCGAAAGGCCCGCCTGGCGGCAGAGTTCGGCGGCAGCGTCGAGGGCACCCTCGTAGAGCTCGCAGGCAAAGAGTCCGCCGGCACGCAGCATATAGGGTGCCGCATTGAGCAGGCGGCGGAAGATGTCCAGGCCATCGGCACCGCCCTCGAGCGCCAAATCGGGCTCGAAGTCCTTTACCTCGTGCGGCAGCGAGCGCATAACGTCGGTCGGGATGTAAGGCGGGTTGGAGACGAGCACGTCGAAGGTGCCCCACTCGTCGTGGGGAATGGAACTCACCAGGTTGGTGAGGCTAAAGGCGACGTCGTCGGACGTGAGACCAAGCGCATCGCGGTTTTTGGTAGCAAGGTCGATGGCGCGCGGCTCGATATCGGTAGCAGTGCAGGTGACGTGGCCGCGGCGCTCCCAGGCAAGGGAGAGCGAGATGCAGCCCGTGCCGCAGCCGACCTCGAGAACGCGGGCGATGCGGGGCTCGGCTGGGGTAGGCGTGACGGCATCGTCCGCGGCATCTTGCGCGGGAGTCGTCTGTTGGTCGTTGCCCTCAATGGCGATGCCGTATTCGTCGAGCTCGGGCTCGGGGGTTTCCATGGCCTCTACTTCTGCCGCCTGCACGGCGGCTTCCTCGGCCTCGCGATCGGCAAGCTCCTCGGCATAGGCGCGGCTGCCGAGCACGTCGCCACCCAGCGCAGCCTCATCTGCGGCCGTCAGGTTGGCGGCACGGCGCTCGGCGGTCGCGCGTTCGTCGGCCAGCGCCGCCTCGGCTTTGCGGGCCTGCTCGACCTCATCGTTCCAGGGCAGCTCCACGCGCTGGCGGACGGCGGCCTCGGGGCTCAGCACCTCGGTATCCAGATAGTTCAGGACTTCTTCGACGAGCATCTCGGTCTCGGGGCGCGGGATGAGCACGCCGGGGGCGCACGCGACGTCGATCATGCGAAACTGCGTGCTGCCCGTGATGTATTGCAGCGGCTCGCCCTTAGCGCGACGGACAACGGCCGCGTGCATGGTCTCGAGCTGGGCCGCGTTAAGCGTCTCGTCCATACGCATATATAGGTCAATGCGCGCCAGGCCCGTGGCGGCGCACAGCAGCCACTCGGCAGAAAGACGGGGGTGCTCCTCGCCGCGCTCGGCCAGGTACTCCTTGGTCCACTCGAGACAACGCTTGATGGTCCAGATCTCGTTTGCCATGGGGCCCTCCCCTCTTAAGCGCCGGGCGGCGCGCGAATGTCGGAGCAGATTGTAAGCGAGGCCAGCGCTTGGCAAGGGACGATTGAAGGCGATTATCGAGAATCAGCCCAGAATTTTGCACCGGACTCGCTCAAAGTGTTCATTCGCCGACGTCTAGATTTGCATTCGTCAAGCTTTTGGCAAGGTTGCCCCAAAACTGACCAATATCTAACCAAGAACTTGCCAAATCACTTGACGCGCGACGCACCAAAAATCGCCCCGCGACTTCTTGGACGATTTTTCGAGCAATATTTTCAATAGCAGATGCACACCGTTAATTGCTTTAAGCAGGTAAGCAGCTCAAAGGCCATCACAGCTGATTGAATAACACCTCAAAGCAATATGCCCAACCTAGTCATTGGGGACGCTCATAAATGACTAGGAGTGTCCCAAACTGCCGGCACAGACGATATGAGCAGGACATAAAACATTGAGAGCCCCTGCT
>NZ_QSPG01000033.1:0-14324 GCF_003436395.1 Collinsella sp. TM06-3
CTATTTGCTCAATGTGTTCGGCTGAGATCGGAAATCAACCGATACGAGGACGCCTTCGGAGGCGTCTTGCCCTTCAGGACCTTATGGTAGTAATCGTAGGTGAGCGGCGTCTCGTCACTCAAGCGCTCGGCATCCTCGACCTCGCCGATAAACAGTAGATGCGTGCCAACATCCACAGTGTCGATCAAATGGCAGCTAAACAGGGCCGCCGCGTGCTCGGGCACATAGGGCATGCCCAGAGCCGTCTCGCGGGTCTCGTATTTGGCAAACTTGTCATAATCGCTGCTGGTGCGGAACCCAAAGTTACCGATGTAGAGCATATCGGCGGTCTGATCGATCACGGTCAGCGCGAACGCTTTGGCCGAAGCGATGACGCCCGAGGTGACGTTGTCCTTGTTCACGGCAACCGAAATGCGCGGCGGCATGGACGTCACCTGCACCGCAGTGTTGATGACGCAGCCGGCGCGCAGCCCGTCTGCCGCGGCGCTCACCACGTACAGACCGCTCGGCATGGTAAAGAACGCAGTTTTGTCCATAACAATCACTCCCCTAACCCGGGTTGGAACCTCATGGATGTATGTACCCACAAAAAAGGCGGCGCCCACAACGGACACCACCTTTGAGACATATGTGTCAAAACAGTATAAGCAAGATGAGACGCCCGCAGTTGCGGTGAAATAAGGACTGAATAGCCCCTCAAACAGGCAAAACAGTCCGTATTCCACCGCAACTTATGAAGGACGGTCAGCGGTTGCGTTCCTTGAGGGCGCGGTCGATCTCGCGTTGGACATCACGCTTGGCCATGTCCTCGCGCTTGTCGTAGAGCTTCTTGCCGCGACCCAGGCCCAGCAGCAGTTTTACGCGACCGTCGGTATTAAAGTAGAGCTCCAACGGAACCAGCGCATAACCACGGTTGCGAAGTTTGCCGTCAAGAAAGTCGATCTCCTTGCGGTGCAGCAGCAGACGGCGCCGACGGTCGGGATCGCGATTCCACACGCCACCATGGCTATAAGGGTGGATATGCAGGCCGACGAGCCAGCACTCCCCGCCACGAATCAGTGCAAAGGTATCGGTAATCTGGCACGCGCGCTCGCGAATCGACTTGACCTCGGTACCGCTCAGCTCAATACCGCACTCAAACGTCTCATCGATAAAGTACTCGTGATGTGCCGAGCGATTCTTGGAAATGAGCTTGCGCTCGCGCTTACTGGGCATCGCCGGCCTCCTTGGCGCCATTGGCGTTTGAGCCCGCAGCCTCGCGCTTTGCCCTGCGCTCGGCATTAAGCTCGGCATCGCTCTCGCGCACCAGCTTGATAATCGCCGCGCATGCCTCCTCGCCCACCAGGTCGCGGGCACGGACCGTCAGACGCGTAGCCTCCTGCTTGTCGCCGTCGCTTGCAGCATCGGTCGCGCACATGATCAGGCAGATGGCGATCTCGGCCGAAGGCGAGGTCGGCACGCCCTGCAGGGCGAGCTCACCCATCACATGGTCGTCACTCTCGTCCGCGGCATCCGGATAGGTGGTATGGATCTTGTTGAGCAGGCGCGTCGTATGCGCATCATTGGGTGCCAGGCGCAGCGCCAGACGCGCGCAGCCCACGGCAGCCGAAATGTTCTCGGTCTCGGGCTCCAAGAAGTACTGACCCAAGTTGGTGTAGGCGCGTGCGGCGCACTTACCGTCGCTCGCGCGCTCCAGCACCGAGAACGAGAGCGATGCCCACTCCTGCTTGTCCTCGAGCGCGCGGAACAGCTCGGCCAAGTCCAAGCGATAGTTGCAGTTCATGGGATCCCAACGCACGGCCTGCATCAGGGCATTCCGAGCACTCACATAATCCTGCTGGCGAATGTAGGCAAACGCCATGTCGGAGTACAGGCGGTCAAAGGGAACCTCGACCTGCACCAGCTCGCGCGGATCCTTCTCCACACGGCGATAGGCCAGGCGCTCAAACTTGCTGTCGAAGCTAAAGTACTGGCGCTTCTCCTCCGTCTTGCACTCAGCGTCGATATACTCCTCGGCGAGCTCCACCAGACGCTCAAGCAGCGGCGTCGCCGTAGCCAGGTCGCCCTGCGCCAGATAGTTCTCGGCATACGTGATGTCTTCCAAGCTGATAGGCAGGTCCATGACAACTCCTCGGTCCGGGCGGCAGACTCAACGCGCGCCTTAAATATCGGTCAATACACAAAACCCGGGTCTCTAACGAGGCCCGGGGCGTTCAATTTTGGTAGCCCGTACCAGATTCGAACTGGTGATCTCCGCCTTGAGAGGGCGGCGTCCTAAACCGCTAGACGAACGGGCCATATGTAGCAAATGCAATGGCTGGGATGGAGGGAGTCGAACCCCCATTGACGGAACCAGAATCCGCTGTCCTGCCATTAGACGACATCCCAATGACTGCATCGCTGCGCTCGGCTGTGCCTTTGCGCAAGAAAGAAATATACGGGAAGTACCGCCGTGACGCAAGCCCCAATTTTGACTTTTTTAAAATTCAGTCAAATTGGCCTAATTTAGTCCAACCCGTGAAGGACCTGTGAAGCCGACCGCTGTACACGAAGGGCAAAACGCCGCGAGCGGTAGCCGTCAACCGTTGGCAGATTCTACCGCGAAAACGATAGCACCAGGCAACACAATCGAAGCATCAATGATCACGTAGATATCGAGGCGCCATGGACGAAGAGCTTGATTACCTATGGGAGACCCTGGGCCTCGAGATCACTGCTGACCTTTGGCCCGAACGGGACAAAATCCATCCCACTCTGCGCCCCGCCATCACGGTGATGCAGGCAAAATACCGCCGTGCATCCTTTTTGATCATGCGGATGTCATGGCACGCGGGACTCCCCGACCTTAAGCGAATCCAGGCAAGCCTCGTCGAGCTGTCCGGTATGCCGACCGTCATATCCGAGGCGCACCTGGAGCAGCGCCAGCGCGAGCGACTGCAACAGCAGCGGATCCCCTTTATCTGCCCCGGCGTTCAGGCATATCTGCCCTTTATGGACGAGGAGTACTGGAGCGGCAAGCCCAACAAGCACGTAAAGGTCTACGATCCGCACGAATGGGCGCAGTTGGAGGACTGACTGGGGCAAGCCTGCCGGCGGAAAGTGCGTCCCAGATTTCAAGCTCAAACCGGTCCCCACTTTCCCATCGAGCCCTCAACCGGAAACCGTATCCCGTAATCGAAGCTCAAAACGGGTCGCACTTTCCGCAGCCGCTACAGCAACGCCTCGACCCAAGCCGATTCCCTAAAGCCGGGAATCGCAAAGTCGTCGCCCACCAACAGCGGACGCTTGACCAGCATGCCGTCGGTCGCCAGCAGCTCGTAGCACTCCCGATCCGTCATGCCCGCATCTAGACGCGCCTTCAGGCCCAGCTCTCGATATTTCATGCCCGACGAATTAAAGAAGCGCCGCACCGGCAGCCCCGAACGAGCAGTCCAGGTCGCAAGCTCATCAGCCGTGGGATTGTCCAAAACGATATCGCGGTCGATATACTCAACCCCATGTTCGTCCAGCCATGCCTTAGCCTTTTTACAGGTCGAGCACTTGGGATATTCAACAAACAGTACGGTCATGGAAATCCTCCGAATATAGATCGGCCAACGCAGGCACACGCCACACGAGGCGCCTTCGCATGATGGGCCAATTGTAGCCCACGGGTCACACGCTAAACGAACCGTACCCCGAATCCGCGTTTGATGAACGGCAGCAGCTCCATTGCCTCGGGCGTGATATGACCCGCAACGTTCATGCGCTCGTCACCGGGAAGATCGACCCGCGCAATCTCAAGCTCGCCTTCGTAGCGCCCATAGCCGCTATTGCTCACAGCGATCGACCCCGTCTTTCGTGACAGGCCGGCACCGGCATCCATCGGCACGGAATCCGGCTTAAGCGTCGTACGCGACTCCTGAGACCTAAAGATGAGGGTGCTCGAATCGGGTCGGTCGTGATGAATCTGCCCACGTACATAGGCATAACCGGGCTCAAGCTCGCATTGCAGGTCCACGTATCCGGCGGAAACATGAGCAAACTGCGTCCAGCCCGCATCGGAAAGATCGGGGTCGCCGACCAACACAATGTCGCAATCGGCGCCATGTGCAAGCTCAAGCATGTTGAGGGCAACCTTTGACGCGCGACCGCGCTGCGCCTCGACCGTCGGCAGTCCCTCGAATACCGGCCCGCGAACGTTGGCATCACCCGGCACAAAAGCCATGATTTCGAATCCAAGCGCCGCAAGACGAAGATTCACCCGAGCAATGTCCTCCAGAGCTAAACCGGTATAAGGCTTGGGGTAAAAATTGTGGCAGGCGGCAAAACGAGTCACATCGGCACCGGCCTCACGCCACGATGCGATTTCATCAGAACTCACCGTCGATGCATTGACCACTATGCGAAATACACCGGACAGCTCCGCGACCCGTTGGGCGCTAAAGCCATAGTCCAAACGAAGGTATTCCAACCCCAGATCGCGCAGGTCCTCGATGCGCTCAAGCCCGAGCAACTCGCACGTGCGAGGCCCCACATCGGCAATGAGCGCAATGCCGCGGGCGGAGAGCAGCGACAGCACATGACGGACCTTATCGGCATACGCCGCTCCCCCATCCTCGGGAATATGCAGTGAGGTGAACGCGTAGCGCGCACCCGCCGCGGCACCACGCTCAATCGTCCGCTCAATATCCTGCAAAGGGCTGGAAAGATAAATCGAAATACCCGTTTTCACGCTACAACGCTCCTTTAAAAAAGGCCGGCGGAGCAGTTAGCCCCGCCGGCACAACCATAGCATCAAGAAATCTGCCGCGCGCCGCGAACCCCGAGCAACACGGCTCACGATATCAAACTACTCGCCAAAGAACTCATTGATCTTCTGCTCGTCGACGCCAAAGAACCACGTCAGGACAAAGCCGGCGGCATAGGCAAGCAGCATAGCGGCAACGTAGCCGAGCTGCTGGCCAGGAACGACGATCAGCAGGCCAAACAGACCGGAAACGCCCTGAGAAACCGTGCCGATGTGAAGCAGCGCCGCGAGCGCGCCGCCAAATCCGGCACCCAGGCAGGCCGTCACAAACGGACGAACGAGCGGCAGCGTAACGGCATACATCAGAGGCTCGCCCACACCCAGGATTCCAACGGGAATGGACTCTGCGACGTACTTCTTGAGCTTGGCGTTCTTGGTCTTAAAGTACAGCGCCAGACCGGCACCGACCTGGCCGCCGCCAGCCATCATAAGGATGGGAAGCAGGTAATTGATACCCTTGGTAGCACCGTCGGGATCGTTGAGCATAGCGTGGATCGGCGTGAGCGCCTGATGCAGGCCGACGGAAACCAGCGGCAAGAAGCCTGCCGACAGGATATAGCCGCCCAGGACGCCCAGCTTCTCGAAGATAAAGGTCAAAACGCTAAAGATGGCAGTCGTCAGCCATGCGCCAACCGGCTGGATGACGAGCATCAGAGCAAAGGCGCCGATGATGAGCACCAGCAGCGGGGACAAGAACGTGTCGAGTGCGTTGGGCATAACCTTGCGAATCTGACGCTCCATCCAGGCAAAAAATGCGCCAGCGATAAGAGCCGCGATCATGCCGCCCGCTGCGGGGTTGTACTGCGCATTGGTGAGCGGCAGCAGAATGGCAGTGGCAGGATCAGCCGCGCCAGGCGCAAGCAGGGGCATGGCACTGTTGGCGATACACATCATGCCGGCGATGCCGCCCAGCGCAGCGGAGCCGCCAAACTCACGTGCCGCGTTATAGCCCACCAAGATGGGTAGATAGGCAAACAGGGCCCAGCCCATGGAACGAATGCCCTGGTACCACCACTCGCCTGCAAGCGCGCCTGCCGTCGAGACGTTAATGACGTTGCAGATACCGTTGATGAGGCCAGCCGCAATGATGCCGGGAAGCAGGGCGACGAAGACATTGGAAATCTTCTTGAGGAAGGCCTGAACCGGCTTGGACTCGTACTTTGCCTTCTGCGCGGCCTTGTTTGTGGCCGCAGCGTCAACCACGCTCTCGTCGGCAACGCCTTTCGCAAGGCCGGTGAGCTTGGAGAACTCCTCGAGCACCTTATTCACCTTGCCCGGCCCCAGCACGATCTGCATCGTGTCGTCCTCGACCAAGCCCATCACGCCGTCGAGTGCCTCAATACCCTCCGTGTCGACGCTGCCCGTGTCTTTGACGGTCACGCGCAGGCGCGTCATGCACGCCGCGTTTGCCAGCACGTTGTCTTTACCGCCCAAAAGGTCCAGCAGCTTTTGAGCCAGCTCTTTGTTCGTCATAACTCCTCCTTGTATTGGGTATCTCGTCTGGATGTCATATCAGCTCACGCCGCGCACCTATTGGGCATCGGCATCGCTCTTCTCATGGCCACTCACCGCAGCACGGACATGGCCTCGCGCTCGCTCAAGAGCTACCGCAGCCTGCTCGGCATCGCAGTCCAGCAGTACCGAGACAATAGCGGTTTTTACGTGGCCGCCGGCATCTGCAAGCGCCTGAATAGCGCACTCGCGCGTGCAGCCGGTCGCCTCCATCACGATGTTCTGGCCGCGCACCACCAACTTCTCGTTCGTCTGCTGCACATCGACCATCAGGTTTTGGTATACCTTGCCGATCTTGACCATGGCACCGGTCGAAATCATGTTGAGAATGAGCTTTTGAACCGTTCCCGCCTTGAGCCTCGTTGAGCCGGTCAGTACCTCGGGACCGGGCACGGGTTCAATGGCAAGATCTGCGCTCTTCCCGATCTTCGACCCTTGGTTGCAGGCAATTGCAATGGTCTTGCACCCAGTTGCCTTGGCGTACACAAGGCCGCCCACCACATAGGGAGTACGGCCGCTTGCCGCCAGGCCAACGACAAGATCCTTGTCCGAGAGTCCACGCTCCCGCAGGTCGCTCGCGCCAAGCTCCTCGCTGTCTTCGGCACCTTCGACAGCCTTGATAAACGCCATCTCGCCTCCGGCAATGAGCCCGACAATCAGATCGGGTGACACGCCAAACGTGGGCGGACACTCCGAAGCGTCGAGTACACCCAGACGACCGCTGGTGCCTGCACCCATGTAAAAGACGCGCCCGCCGCGCTCGAGTGCCTCAGCAGCCCAGTCGATTGCTGTGGCAACCTGGGGCAACACCTTCGTGACCGACTGGACGGCACGAAGATCCTCATCATTCATCGTCGTGACGATTTGCAGCGATGTCATCGTATCGAGGTCCATTGAACTTTGATTACGCTGTTCGGTCGTGAATTTTGTTAAATCGAGCATTTCATTCACCTCATCTTTCCTGTTTCTCGATGTAGTTTTGCTTAATGACATGCGTCACCCGTTCGTAATCGCTCGCAACGTAAGCAGCGTACAGGGCATCGACAACCATAAGCTGGGCCATACGCGAAGCCATGGCACCGCTGCGGACCAAGGGTTCACTCGCAGCGACGCCGAGCACGGCATCGGCCACGGTGGCAAGCTTGGATGATCCATCTACTTTGGTAACGGCCACAACGGGACAGTTGTGACGTTGAGCCTCGGCGGTGCAGTCCAGCACCTCTTGCGTCAAGCCCGAGTAGCTAAAGGCGATTGCCATATCGCCCTCATGCATGTTCTTGGCACACAAGAGCTGATCATGCCAGTCGTCGTACAGATGGCACTCCTTGTCGACACGCATGAGCTTTTGCGCCAGATCGTGCGCGACCAAACGGGAGGCACCAATACCGAACAGATTGACCGCGCGTGCTCGCTTAAGACGGGCCGCGCATCGCTCCAAGACGGTGTAATCGAGCGTTCGTGCCGTCGCCTCGATCGTGCGCACGTTGCTTTTCATCACCTTCCCCACGATACGTTCGACGCTGTCATCCATGGAGATGTCCTCGAGGGCTACGTCTTTCTTGTCACCTAAGAGCGCCAGCTCGGCAATCAGTTCGCGCTGGAACTCCTTGTAGCCCGCAAAACCCAAACGCTTGCAAAAGCGCAAAATGCTCGAGGGCGAGGAGAACGTGACATCGGCAAGACCGCGGACGGACAGCCCGACCACCTCGTGCGGATGAGCGCTTACATATGCGATGACATTGCGTTCCGCCGGGCTCGCGCTGAGCTCACGCTCGCGAAGCCGCAAAAGCAATCCGTTTGCCATCTCAAACACCTCCGTTGAGAAGAATTAAAGACCAACGAACGATTCGTACCGGATACAAACAGCTTTTGCGGTACATTGTGCCGCATCGTGGCGCACAAAGGGCGAGCGTTCTACCGCTCGCCCCTCAAATCCGACCGCTCGGAAATACGCGCGACACAAAATAATTCAACAAGGTCGCATTATCAAAAACGGGCTTGTTACCGGCTAGCGCCTCGCATGGGCGCCGATCGGCCGAGTCGCATGGCGCACCAACACCGCTGCCAGCAATACCAACAGCATCGCGGTAACATAGCCCGCAGCATCGAATCCTAAATCGATAACGTCGAAATGCCTGCCGGGAACAAAGATCTTATGTACCTGATCGCCAACGGAGCAGACGGCGCAAAAGAGCAACACGGGCACGCAACGGGAGCATACGCTCCACGGACGCCTGGAAAAGCAAACCACGACCACCGAGGCGAACAATCCGACGAAGAAAAACTCTACGGTATGGGCAACGCGACGGACGTTCGTGCCCACCCACATGCGAATGGAAGCAAGTCGGCCAGACCGGACATTCGAAGCAGCCGAATCGGTGCCCCCGGTCATCCCATTCTCGGTCTGAGCTTCACCCGCGACATCGGCAGCCTGTACGCCCGTAGCTTGACCCTCCACCACACGCGCGGTGGACTCGCTCAGCAACGACGTCTCCACCGCATTTTGCTCCGTCAGCACCCAGATGCCCGCCAGCGTTGCAGTAAACAGAACGATCGCGGTCCATCCGATTATTTGTTTTACGCGCGCCAAGGGCCTACCTCCTTTTTTGAATATCAGCGACTGTAGCCCCAAATGACATCGTCACCGTATCAAAATTTGAATCGCAAC
Source organism: Collinsella sp. TM06-3 (assembly GCF_003436395.1). Lineage (NCBI taxonomy): Bacteria > Bacillati > Actinomycetota > Coriobacteriia > Coriobacteriales > Coriobacteriaceae > Collinsella > Collinsella sp. TM06-3. Next base: position 8,970 of record NZ_QSPG01000033.1, read on the forward strand.
AGGAAGCGCCAAAGCGACGCAAACCCCTACCCCGCCTCGCGCATCCAGCGATCGAACGTCCCCACGCACACGCCCAGGCACTTTGCTGCCTGGCTGCGGGTAATATCGCCTGCCTCATAGCTATCGCGTACCAGCTCAAACTGAGGAGGGCACGGCTTGCGAGGTCGACCGAAACGGACCCCTCGCGCCCGCGCCGCTGCAATCCCCTCCGCCTAGCGCCGATGAATATTCTCGCGCTCCACCTGCGCCACGTAGCTCAGCAGTTGTAGCACAATATCGGCAATCAGGGTATTGGTCACATCCGGCGCGCCGCTGGCCCTGGCGCGCGTGTCAAGCAATGGCATGTCCAACACCACAATGGCAACCCCGAGCTCCTTGGTAATGCGTCGCCATTCCTCAAGAATCTCGGAGTAATTACGGCCAAGCCGGTCGATAGAAAGCACCACCAGCACGTCCCCGTCTCCCAGGATGTGCAGCAGCTCGCGATACCGCGGGCGATCGAAGTCCTTGCCGCTCGCATGGTCGGCATAAATATTCGCCGAGCCCACGCCATAGGCGCCCAGCGCATCCAGCTGCCGATTTAGATTCTGATCGCGCGAACTCACCCGCGCATAACCATACACCGTCGCCATCTCATCCCCGCTTTCTTGTAAACCTGCCAAAAAGGGACAGGTTTATTTTGGTAGGTTTTACCTCTCGAATAGCAGGTAAGCGGGCGGCCGAGCGGACGGCAAGGTAGCTATGATCCAAATGCGGAGGGCGGCCCCGAAAGACCGCCCTCCGCTCTCCCGCCATGAGTCGAGATTTGGCTAATGGATAAGCTTAAAGTCCAAGTGCCCACGCGTGGTATTGACGCGCGAAACCTCGATAATCACGCGCTGGCCCAGTTCATAGTGAGTCCCCGTGTCGGCGCCCGTCAGCGTAAGCGCATCCTCGTCGAACTCGAACCACTCGTTGCCCAGACTCTTGATCGAAACCAAGCCTTCGACCTGCGTCAGGTCCAAGCGCACAAAGAGGCCCATGCTGCTGACCCATGAGACCGTTCCGGCATAGCGCTCGCCCAGGCGATCCTCATAGTACTGGGCAATCTTGATCTTTTGCGTCGCATGGCTAGCGGCATCTGCCGCGCGCTCGGCATCGCTGCATGCGCGGCAGATCTGCGGCAGAATGCGCGGCAGCGACTCGCGCCCCTTGCCGATCAGCCGCGGTGTACGGACCAGGGCGTCCTTGCCGCCGAGCTGCTCATAGGCCAACTGCAGTTTGAGCACGCGGTGCACCACCAGATCGGGGTAGCGACGGATGGGACTCGTAAAGTGACAGTAGCACGGCGCGGCGAGCGCAAAGTGGCCCTCGTTGCGCGGCTTGTACAGTGCGCGCTGCATGCTGCGCAGAAGCAGCGTGTTGACGAGCGGTGCGTTGGCCGTACCGGCGGCAGCATCAACTGCAGCCTGTAGCTCATCGGGACTCCCCAGGGCGATACCGGCAGCACGGCGATCGTCGATGATGCCCAGCTGCGCCAGCGCAACGGCGGCACCGTGCAGGCTATCGGGGCTCGGATCCTCATGCACGCGATAGCAGGCCTCGATATCACGGTCTGCCAGCCACTCTGCAACGCACTCGTTGGCGAGCAGCATGGCTTCCTCGATAAGCGACGTGGCACACGAACGCTCGCGCGCCACAATCTGCACGGGTACTCCGTCCTCATCCAATAGAGCGCGAATCTCGGCCGTGTCAAAATCGACTGAGCCGCGGGCACGACGAATACGACGGCGAAGTTCGGCGAGTTCGTTGGCGGCGACAAGGAAATCGCCGAGGTCGACGTTATAGCCGCGAGCAGTTTCCTCGCACGCAAGACCGCGCTCAAGCGCCTCCTCGCGCGAGGCCTCAGCAGCCGCAACATCCTCGGCCGCACCCTCCAGCACCCCATACTCCACCGCGCCGGCACGCACCAGCAGCGCCTCGGCGCCGTCATAGTCCATACGCACACGCGAGCGAATCACGCTGGGGTACGGATCGTAATGCCGCACGCGACCCTGCGCATCGAGTTCAATGTCAACGGTAAACGCAAGACGGTCCTCGTCAGGGCGAAGCGAACACAGGTCACAGGACAGGCGTTCGGGCAGCATGGGAAGCACGCGATCGGCCAGATACACCGATGTCGTACGATGGCGAGCCTCAAGATCGATATGCCCGTCCCAAGCCACATAGTGAGAAACGTCAGCGATATGCACACCCAGCTTGTAGCCACCCTCGGGCGTGCGCTCAAGCGAAATGGCATCGTCAAAGTCGCGCGCGTCGACCGGGTCGATCGTGATGACAAAACGGTCGCGCAGATCGCGGCGGAGCGGGTCCTTAAGCGCCGCGGACACATCGAGCGAAAGCCCCTCGGCCTCGTCCAGCGCGGCCTCGGGATAGCTATCGGTATAGCCGTAACGCGCCATCACATATTGAACGCCCAAATCGGGCGCGTCATCTCCGCCAATGCGGCGTTCGATCGTCACGGTGCCCGATTCCAGGCGCGCCGGGTAGGTCAAAATGCGCGCGACAACGGCATCACCCGGGTGGACGCCCAGACGATCCGCCGAGGTATCCTCGGGCAGAATGAAGAAGTCGGCCTTCAGGCGCGAATCGAGCGGCTCGATCACACCGAGCGGACCAGCGGTCTGGTACGTACCCACCACGCTTATGGCTGCGCGCTCAACCACGCCTTCGATCACGGCGCGCCGCTCACCGTGCGGGCTGTTCTTAATGCTCACGGCAACGGTATCGCCATCCATGATCTCGCGCTTACCGCGGCCCATAACCTTGTAGTCGCCGCTCTCGGTTATGACATAGGCGCCATGCTCATGGAGCTGCACGCGCCCGGTCAGGCTCGGACGGCGTTCGCTGCGCACCGGCCCACGCTTATTGCGAGCACCGCGCTTATGCTTGTTATTGCGCCCCATGGCGCCTCCTTGCTATCGATGACGAACTCCAAAGAGTCTACCCAAATGATTCGCTTTCCTGCCGTCCCCTAGAGATCAAAAAACGGGCCGCCCCATAAGAGACGACCCGTTGGAAGGGATGAATTCCAGGCATGCCTACACGCGCAGGTAGCGGCGCATGGCTATGGCAGAACCAAAGAGACCGATAATCACACCGACCAGAATCAGCGCAGCATAGGTCACCAGGTAGTACTGCATCGGCAGGGCAAACGACATCCAGCCGATGCTCTCCTGCAAACGCGGAATCATCAGATTGCGCAGCAGCTCCAGAACGCCGATGGAAAGCAGCGAGCCCAAAATGGCCTGCAGTACGCCCTCGGTGATAAACGGGCCGCGAATGAAGCCGTTGCTGGCGCCGACCAGACGCATAATCGCAATCTCACGACGACGCGCCGTGATGGACAGGCGAATCGTGTTGTTGATGAAGATGAATGCGATAAAGGTCAAAAGGCCAACGAGCACCACGGCGGCGATGCGGATGTAGTTGGTCACCTGGAACAGGCGGCTCACTTCCTCTTGGCCGTACAGCACGCTCGCGTTGACGTCGCCGTCATCCGCGATCTTCTGGAAGTCGGCGTTTTTCTTGAGCTTCTGGGCCGTGCTCTCGACCTTGGACGGATCGTCCATCTCAATTGCAAACGAAGCCGGCAGCGGGTTCTGGCCATCGAGCGCGCTCATGGTGGCGTCGGCGTTGCCCGACATCTTGCTCGTATACTCGGCCAGCGCGTCGTCCTTGTCCTTGTACGTCACGGACTTGACGTTGCTCCACGTCTTGAGCTCAGCCTCAAAGGCCTGAACATCTGCCTGGTCGGCGTCATCGCTAATAAAGGCGTTGATGACGACCTGATCCTCGACGGTGCCGATCACGGAGTTCAGCATCGCGGAGCCCATGATGAACAGGCCGATGATAAACAGCGAAAGGAAGATCGTGATGACGGCGCCGAGCGAGGTAGTCCAGTTACGGAAGAAGTGACTGATTGCCTCTTTGAAGGAGTAGCCCACGTTAGTTGGTGCCATAGTTGCCGTAACCTCCCCTCTCCTGGTCGCGGATAACGTGGCCGCCCTCGAGGGCGATCACGCGACGGTGCATGCTATCGACCATCTCGCGGTCGTGCGTGGCGACGATTACGGTGGTGCCGGTGCGGTTAATACGCTCGAGCAGCTTCATGATGCCCAGCGAGATCGCCGGGTCGAGGTTACCCGTGGGCTCGTCGCAGATCAGCAGCGGCGGACGGTTGACCATAGCGCGGGCGACGGCGACGCGCTGCTGCTCGCCACCGGAAAGCTGGTCGGGCAGCGAGTCCATCTGATCGGCCAGACCGACCAGACGTAGCACCTCCGGCACCTGGCTGCGAATGACGCCCTTGGGCTTGCCGATGCACTGCAGGGCAAACGCCACGTTTTCGTAGGCGGTCTTTTGCGGCAGAAGCTTAAAGTCCTGGAACACGGCGCCAATCTGGCGGCGCAGGAACGGAACCTTGCGGTTCTTGATCTTCATGAGGTCCTGACCGGCAACCAAGATGCGGCCGCTCGTCGGCTTGACGTCGCGGTTGAGCGTCGACAGCAGCGTGGTCTTACCCGAGCCGGAATGACCGACCAGGAAGACGAACTCGCCCGGATAGATCTCGATGTTGATGTCGTCGAGTGCAGGCTTGTTGGGCTGTGCCGGATAGATCTTGGTGACATGCTCCATAAGGATGACGGGCTCGACACCGGCCTGCTTGGCCATCTTCTTGCGGCTGGCTTGCGGATCGATGGGCGCAAACACCGACGTAAAATCGGGGTTGTTGAGCGCGTTATCGAGGCTTGCGACCTCGGCGGCCTGATCGCTCTCGACCACCGGGGCAGCAGGCTGCGTGGGATCGGGAATAGCGGCAAAGAGACCGGACTGCGCAGGCTGAGGAACCGGCGTCGCAGGGGCCATGGGGTCGGGAATGCCGGCCATGGTAGGCTGCGGCGTGGCGGCGCCAGCCTGAGGCTGCTCCACGCGAGCGGTCACGGCCTGAACGGGCTCAAAACCCGCCGTGCCGGAAAGCGCGACATCGCTGGTGGGATTGTAGGCAAAGGGATCGGATGCCGGCTGTGCCTGATCTGCCGGCTGAGCGGGGGCCTGAGCAACAGGCTGGCCCTCTGAATCCGGAGTGGCGAAACGACTGCCCTGGACGCCTGTCTGCGTCTTGGGGGCATCATCGCCCGCACCGGAGGTACGGAAGTGGTTACCCACTGGTGCTCCTTATCGTCGTGCGTTTAAACTACATGAGCGCTTTGTATTTTAGCAGCATTAGCTTTACTGCACATAAGAAGCATGGCGGGGTTTGGGTCTCACCGACCGGGCCTTGATTATCGACTTTATCCGAACACCTCCCACATT
>NZ_QSPG01000034.1:0-11033 GCF_003436395.1 Collinsella sp. TM06-3
TTTGCTCAATGTGTTCGGCTGAGATCGGAAATCAACCCGCGGCTATTTTGACAACTTTTCGAGCAGGCGATCCTCTCGATGATTTTTTAATCCCCGTCCCAGAAAAATCATCGGCGAGCGCACTACTTTGCGCTGGTGAGGACGCCGGTGGTGTCGAACGCCGGGGTGAAGCTCTCGTCTACCGCTCCACCTTCTTGCCAAAACATCGTCGTAAAGCCCAGGTCGTCGGCATGGTCGAGCACCTGCTCGTACTCCTCGCGCGTCACGGCGCGCGCCAGGTCGCCGCCTTGTTCGCGCATGAGGGCATTGGGCGTGTACTGGTTCATGACCGAGATCGGCACGTCGCCCATCGTCTGCCACACCAGGTCCAACACGCGGCACGAATCGTCCGCATGCCCCGGCAGCACCAGATGACGCACGATTATGCCGCGCTTCATGAGCCCGTCCCCGTCTACCAGCTCTCCCCCGCGGCGCTCAATTTCGCGCGCCATCTGGGCCAGACCCGACACAGCCACGCGCGGGTAGTCCTTAATATGAGAAAGCGACTGCGCAAGCCCCGCGTCGGCATACTTAAAGTCGGTAAGCCACACGTCGACCAGATCGCCGAGCGCTGCCACGGCACTCGCCCGCTCATAGCCGCTCGTGTTGTAGACGATCGGGATGTCCAGCCCGCGCTCCCGAGCTGCGGCAATCGCGGCAGGCAACAGGTGCGCATAGTGCGTCGCCGTCACCAGGTTGATGTTATTGGCGCCCTGGTCCTGCAGCTCCAGCATAATCTCGACCAAACGCTCGGGCGAAATCTCAAGACCGAAATTGCCCGTCGAGATCTCGTGGTTTTGGCAGTAGATACATTTGAGCGAACAGCCGCTAAAGAAAATCGTACCCGAGCCGGCCTCGCCCGAGATAGGCGGCTCCTCCCACATATGAAGCGCTGCGCGGGCCACCTTAAGCGTGTTGTCGGCGCCGCACACGCCACGCGTGCCCTCGTCGCGCGCCGCACCGCAACGGCGCGGACACAAATGGCAGGCGGGCGAAAAAAGTTCGGTCAACGACGTCGGCATAAAAACATGCTCCAAAACAATGATTCAGCAGCTCAAACGTAAAGGGACCAACCGCACAGACGGCTCGAGCCCAAGGCGCCGTAATCGTCCGACACGATTTTTATAATGTCAAGACTGGAATCGACAAAGTGCCGCTTTATGATGTAGGTATTCCGCCCCCCGCGGAGCAACTGGGTGAACCGTCGCGTTTATTTAGGGAGCCCACACAGTCGTACCTAGTACAGGTATCCTTCGTTGTTAAGGACGCTGGAACAGTCGATGAGGGCACCCACCTGTTTTAGGTGGGTTCATTTTCGTAACGTGGGGGGTGGTTTTCATTTGCCGAAAACCACCATTACAGCCCATATGGATCCCCGCCGGTATCCCGACAAGCCATCGACAACATCCCAATATCTGGTAAGCGCGTGATTATCGCTGCATGCAATTCCATGCACCCCCCGTGGTCGAGTATCATGGTTCGGCTATGCCCTTTGCGCATGGCGTTCTTCTGACCTTTTCCTTCGACGCTTGGCGGTTTTTAGATTCATGGCTTCATCCCCGAGCTACATTCCGTACCTATGCGTGGCAGCGGCGGCCTTTATCACGACCTTCCTCATGGTGCCCCTGGTCAAGCGCTTGGCAATTAAGCTCGACGCCGTCGACTATCCTTCCAAGCGCCGCATCAACACCAAGCCCATCCCGCGTTTGGGCGGAACGGCGGTGTTTTTGGGCCTGGTCGTTGCCTGTATTGTGCAAATCCTAGGCACCTGGCACCTAGGCTGGCCGCCCGTCCTAGTGCCGCACCCGCGCCTCCACATTAGCTATCCCATGCTGGCACTCTCCTTTACCGTCATCTTTGCGACCGGCGCTATCGACGACGTCATCCAGCTCAAGCCCAAGCAAAAGCTGGCCGGTCAGGTCCTCGCCGCGCTCATCGCCTGTATCGGCGGCCTGCGGATCGGCGTCATCGTCAACCCGTTTGCCCCCGGCGAGATCATGCTCGGATGGCTCGCCTACCCCATCACCGTGATCTATCTGGTGGCATTCACCAACATCATTAACCTCATCGACGGCCTCGACGGCTTGGCCACGGGCATCTGCGGCATTGCGTCGTTCACCATGTTTTCGATGGCCGTTCTCTCGGGCCGCATCGACGCCGCCGCGCTCTCCATTGCGCTCTTTGGCGCCTGTCTGGCCTTTTTGCGCTACAACTTCAACCCCGCAAGCATCTTCTTGGGCGACTCGGGGTCGCTGCTTCTGGGCTTTGCACTGGGCTCCATCTCGCTACTCAACGTGAGCCGCACCGCCGCGCTCACCTCGCTTATCATCCCGCTCATCGTTGCCGGCGTGCCCATCATCGACACGTTTAGCGCCATCGTGCGCCGCAAGCGCGCCCACATTAGCATCGGGCAGGCCGACAAGGGCCACATCCACCACCGCCTGATCCAAGAGGGCTACAACCAAAAGCAGGCTGTGCTGCTCATCTATGCCTGGTGCATTATGCTTTCGGCCGGCGCCGCCGCGATCAACCAGGTCGAGGTGCCCATGCGCGTGCTCATCTTTACCGTGCTCGCCATTGGCTCGGCGGCCTTTGCCAAGCATCTACATCTGTTTGAGCCCGTGCTGCGCCACCATTACAACAAGCGCACGCACGAGGATGAGCTCGTCACCCCCGACGACCCCGCCTTTAAGCAGGAGGAGCAGGCAGCCGAGGAACGTAAGGAAGAGCGCCACCACAAGCTCTAGGGTAAGCTGCCGAGAATGTGCCAAGGCGCCGCCGGCCAAACGCGCAGCCACGCCGCGCCCATCGCACATGCCGCCGCTCTCCCGCCCCTCGCGTACTTACGCCCCGACCCTCCAATAAACGCGTTATCATCTTGACCCATGAACATACGTTAGGAGCAATCATGCCAAACGAGAACAGCTACGAAGTCGCGCTGCAAAAGAGCAACGCCATTCGCGAGGGCCTGGCCAAAACGCCCGAGAAGTTCACCATGCTCACCGGCGACCGCCCCACCGGCCGTCTGCACCTGGGTCACTACTTCGGCACCCTCAAGGGCCGTGTTGAGCTGCAGAACATGGGCGCCAAGACCAACGTGCTCATCGCCGACTACCAAGTCATCACTGACCGCGATACGACCGAGCACATCCAGGACAACGTGTACAACATGGTCATGGACTACCTTGCCTGCGGCATCGACCCCGACAAGACCATGATCTACGCGCACTCCGCCGTACCCGCCGCAAACCAGCTCATGCTGCCGTTCCTGTCGCTGGTCTCCGAGGCCGAGCTGGCGCGCAACCCCACGGTCAAGGCCGAGATGGAGGCCTCGGGCCACGAGCTCACCGGCCTTCTGCTCACCTACCCGGTGCACCAGGCCTGCGACATCCTGTTCTGCAAGGGCAATGTGGTGCCCGTCGGTCGCGACCAGCTGCCGCACATCGAGCTCACCCGCACCATCGCCCGCCGCTTTAACAACCGTTACGGCAAGGTGTTCCCCGAGGTCGACGCGCTGCTGTCCGAGACCCCGCTGCTGCCCGGCCTGGACGGGCGCAAGATGAGCAAGAGCTACGGCAACGCCATTAACATCTCGATGACCGCCGAGGAGACGGCCAAGCGCATCAAGAAGAGCCAGACCGACTCCGAGCGCATGATCACGTTCGATCCCGAGAACCGCCCCGGCGTGTCCGGCCTGCTTTCAACCGCCGCCATCTGCACTGGCCGTTCCGAGGTCGAGATTGCCGAAGAGATTGGCATGGGCGGCTCCGGCCAGCTCAAGAAGTACGTGACCGAGGCCGTCAACGAGTACTTCGCGCCGATCCGCGAGCGTCGTCAGCGCTACGAAAACGACCTGGACTATGTGAAGGACGTGCTGCACGAGGGCAACCGTCGCGCCAACGAGATTGCCGAGCAGACCCTGGCCGAGGTTCAGGACGCCATGGGCATGGTGTACTAGATCGATCTGCTGGCTAGAACTTTCGATTGCTATAGGGCGGGCGCTAGTGCGTCCGCCTTTTTTGGTGCCCGACCGGTTCGGCTCTGCCCATTGCACTCCCCCGACAAACAGGAACAGGCCCGCTGGCAGTTAGTTGCCAGCGGGCCTGTTCCCGAAGTACACCGTTGAATCGCACAGAGGGGAGGAATGCGAATCAAACTCAACAGGGCAGGCTTTTTCATCGCCTATTGCCTGCTCCGTTGCTGAATACAATATAGTTCACCGTGGTTTACTTTGTAGCGTCAATATGTTCCCCCATAGCTTCTCCATAAGTTAGCTCAGGTAAACTAGAACCACCACAAAGGGGACAGGCACCTTTGTGGTGGTTTTAACCACGGCAGAGCCGCTAGAGCCCTGCAGGCCAGCGACAGGCGGCCAAGTCGACGTGCATGTCGTCCTTAAACGCCACACCCTCCCCTAGCAAAAGCTCACGTTGAGCATCGGGACCGCCAAAAGCAAAACCATCGCATATGCGGCCATCGGCAAACACCACGCGGTGACAGGGAATCTCGCCGGGGCGCGGATTGCCATGCAGGGCATACCCCACGTACCGCGCACTTCGTGGACGTCCAGCAAGCAGCGCCACCTGACCATACGTGGCGACCATCCCCTCGGGAATCTGCTCGACCACCTCGTACACCCGCTCAAAAAAGCCCTCAGACGCCATTGCTCGCTCCCTTCCACCCGGAATAGCATAAACCACCACAAAGGTGCCCGTCCCCTTTGTGGTGGTTTTGGCAGGTGGGCTAGTTAACGGGCTGGAAGAAGGCTACGGCTACGGCGCCGGGGCCTACATGGGTGCCGATGGTGGCGCCGATGGTGTGAACGGGCAGTTCGCCCTCGGTGTGGCCAGCCCACAGTGCCGCGCTGTCCTCGATATACTTCTTGAGCACCGCATCCGAAAGGCCCGTATAGCCGAGCGCCAGCGGCATGGAAAAGTCGATGCCGCCCGCCTTTTCGACCTTCTGGTTGAGCAGGTTACGTCCGTTCTTGGAACCGCGCGCCTTGCCCAGCTGCACGATCAGACCGTCCTCGGCAGCCACCACGGGCTTTACGTTGAGCAGCGTACCCACGGCACCGGCCGCAGCAGACAGGCGACCGCCGCGCACCAGGTACTCCAACGTCTCGAGCAGGCCGATGACGACCACGCGGTCGCGCACGGCCTCGACAGCCGCCGCAACCTGAGCCGCGCCCTGGCCCTCGTCCACCAGGCGCAGCGCATACTCGACCAGCACGCGCTCGCCCAAGGTCACGTTATTGCTGTCCACGACGAACATGTCGCCGCCCGGCGCCTCGGCAAGTGCCGTACGAGCACTCTGGTTGGTGCCCGAGAGCTTGGCTCCCACGGTAATAATCACGGCCTCATCGCCGGCCTCACGCGCTTCGGCAATCGCCTGCGAAAAGGCGTACGGGTTGACCTGACCGGTCTTGGGCAGCTCATCGCGCTCCACAAGCATCTCGTAAAAGCGCTGGTGATCGATGTCGACGCCATCCATATACACATCGGTGCCAAAGGTGACGGACAGCGGCAGAACACGCAGAGCGGGGTGCTCCGCCGGCGACATATCGCTTGCGGAATCGGTAATAATGCGGACGGACATAACGAATCCTTTCTTGCGCAGGTCTCGCGCAGGGAATTATGACAGCAATGTCCCGGCACGGCGTACGCGCTCAAACGGGACGATGCAGTTCTTGGCTGAAAGCTAGCGCCAGCGCGGCTCTAGATCTCGCGCAGGGTGTTGAGGATCGTGCGCAGCGATGCATACATCTGCTCGCGCTGCTCCACGCCCATGGCCTTGCCGGTGGTATCGAGCACCTCGCGAATGATGCGATCGGCCTCGCTCATGCTCTCGCCGCCCAGGGCAGTCAGGCGCACCGGAGCACGATACTTGACGGCCGCATCACCCGAGTCGTCAACCTCGACGTAGCCGCCCTCCTCCAGATGTGCCAGTGTGCGCGAAACGGCGGCACGGGTAACGCCGGCCATGCGGGCGAGGTCGGCGCCAGTCAGGCCGTCCTTGCTGCGCTCAAGATAGTACAGGCACATAACGTCGGAGCCCTTGAGGCCCAGCCTTGCGCCTTCGGACGTCTTGATACGCTGAATCTCCTTGTAGAGGCCGCTGATCAGTCCGACAAAGTCCTCAAAACGTGTCTCGTCGTTCTGCTGCATGGTGACGACCGCCTTTCGCTTACATGATGCTAACGGGTAAACATCTTAGCCGCACAAGGCAACACCCGTACCCAAATATCCCATTTGTTAACCCATCAACATAAAAACCACCACAAAGGGGACAGGCACCTTTGTGGTGGTTTGGGGCATCGAGTTTGATCCGCAGACTTCGCTACAGCCCCACGCAAGGATTGTCGCGGGTCACAAGCGTTTTAACGACAACCGTCGCTCCCAGATAGCGCTCGAGCAGCTCGGCTAAGCGATCGATCGCGGCCTGGCAATCCCCCATCCGCTCGGGCTCCACGCACTCAATCGCCAGGAAAGCATCGGCCGAATCATCGGACAACGCCGTTCGAACGCCATCGCGCCAGTTCCAGCAGCGGCATACGGCGCCCGCATCATCGATGTAGGCGAGCTCGCCGGGCAGCGTCGGGTCATCTGTCTCCTCGCCAAGCGGCAGAAATGAATCGCCACCGTCGGTCACCTTCAGGCAAAGGTCTCCCTCAATCGCGTGCAAATCCTCGCCGCCTACGGGCAGCGCGTAGGACAGCGACACCGTGTTGTAGATGTCCACCGCGGGCGTAATGTGGCCCACCGGCTTTCCTTTGAGCACGCGCTTGAGCAGGTTCTCAATTGAGCAACGCGCGCCCTTCTTGGTCTTGAATAGGCGATATGCCTCGCGCCATGCCTTAACCGGCGCATTCTCGCTGATGGTATCACTCGTCAGGTGACGCTCCGCATCGATATTGGCGCGGTCGAGCAACGCGGCAATCGCATCAACGTCCTCTTGAGGAATCTGAGCCGCGGGCTTCATGCCCTTTACGACCACAACACCGACAGCCGCCTGCGGAAATAGCTCCCAAAACGAATCCTCGGCAACGAAACTCTTCATGTGCTCTCCCTTCATAGCATGCGCCCGAGCCCGGGTGCCTAAACAAAAAGCGCCCTTACGACGGCCACCTTCAAAGTCCTACGGTGCCGCCACAAGAGCGCTTACGCTGCCCCCATCCGGAGAAGGGGGCGATATGTCAGGCGTATTGTAACCCGAGTCATTCGCCCAAGCAAAACCGCCACAAAGGTGCCTGTCCCCTTTGTGGCGGATATGGACTCGCGGCGACGCTAGTGTCGGAGTCCCAGCAGGCCGCGGCCGCGATGACGGGCGTCGGCGTGCACCTGAGCGTGCGGACCGGCGGCCTTCACGGACTCGGGCAGGTGCGAGTACTTCTTCTCGAAGTTCTCCTCGAACATCACGGCCAAGTTGTGCGCCGCCTCGTCGTAGCGCGCGGTGCTCTGCCAGTACTGGCGCGGCACCAGGATGCCGTCGGGCACGCCGTGGCACGTGGTGGGAATGTCAACGTTAAAGATATCGTCATGCACGAATTCGCTGTCCTCGATGGTACCGTCGAGGGCGCGGGCCACCAGGGCGCGCGTGTAGGCAAGCTCGATGCGATGGCCCACGCCGTAGCCGCCGCCAATCCAGCCGGTGTTGACCAGGTACACACGCGTGCGGCCGTCGGCGATGCGCTCACCGAGCATCTTGGCATAGACCATGGGGTCGAGCGGCATAAACGGCTCGCCAAACAGCGAAGAGAACGTGGGCGTGGGCTCGGTGACGCCGACCTCGGTGCCGGGGATCTTGGCCGTAAAGCCCGTCACAAAGTGATACATGGCGGCGTCGGCCGTCAGGCGCGAGATGGGCGGCAGCACGCCAAAGGCGTCGCAGGTCAAAAACAGCACGACGCTCGGAGTGGTGCCCATGCCCTTGGTCCACGCGTTGGGAATGTGCTCCACAGGGTAGGCCACGCGCGTGTTGTGCGTGACCGAGACGTCATCGTAGTTGGGCTTGCGGCTCTCGTCGAGCACCACGTTTTCGCAGATCGCGCCAAAGCGGACGGCGTTGAAGATCTCAGGCTCGTGGAACGCGTCCAGGCCCTCGCATTTGGCGTAGCAGCCACCCTCGATGTTGAAGATGCCCATGTCGGACCAACCGTGCTCGTCGTCGCCGATCAGCAGCCGCGTGGGGTTGGCCGAAAGCGTGGTCTTGCCGGTGCCCGACAGGCCAAAGAACACCGCGGTCTCGTGCGTGACGGGATCCATACTGGCCGAGCAATGCATGGGCAGCACGTCGTCCTCGACGGGCAGCAGGTAATTCATGACGCTGAAGATGGACTTTTTGATCTCGCCGGAGTAGCCGGTACCCGCGACCAAAATCACGCGCTCCTGGAAGTTGATGACCACGGCGGCGCTGGAGTTGAGGCCCTTGATGGCGGGATCGCACTGGTAGCCCGGCGCGGCGAGCACACAGAAGTCCGGCTCGCCGGTGCGCGCGATTTCGCGGGCAAGCGGGCGGGCGAGCATCTGCTTAATGAAGAGTGCCTGGCTGGCGCGCTCGCAGGCGACGAGCAGTCGGCGCGTGTGGTTGCGGTCGGCGCCGGCCATGCCGCGGGTGACGAACACGTCGCGCTCGTTGAGGTAGTCGACGATGCCGGCCTTGATGGTCTCGTAGCTCTCGATCGAAAGCGGTCGGTTGACGGCGCCCCAGGCGATCTTGTCGTGCACGTCGGGCGTGTCAACGATAAAGCGGTCATTGGGGGAACGACCAGTGCGCTCCCCCGTCTCGATCACCAGCGCGCCGTTGGATGCCATGCGGCCTTCTTCGCGGCGGATAGCGTGCTCGATGAGCTCCGCGGCGGGTAGATCGACCAGCAGACGGGGCTGATTCTCGGCGGGATCTTCGACCAGCGTAATACCAAAGTTGGACAAAACATCTGCAGGGGTAACACCAGGCATGGGGCCTCCTTTAAAAACGCGACACGAGGACACGGCGCGCACTTTACTCACGTAAAGCCCGTTGTACCCGATATGCAAAAACGTTTTTGCGGCAAGGGCGGCAAGCCCGCCCAACGGTCAAAAATCGCAGGCAAGCGGCCTAGTCATTGGGGACGTTTTTAAACGACTAATCGTTGGGGACACTCTTGAACAGGCAACAACCAAGGAGCGTCCCCGGATGCCGGCACTCGGGGACGTTCCTAAAGTGCCGGCACATAAGGAACGTCCCCGAGTGCCGGCTACTGAATGGCGCCGCCGAAATTATCGAACAACCTGTTCAAAAACACGAACGAACACCGTCGCGTCTATACTAGAGCGCAGCAATAGAAAGGACTCCGCTTTGAGCATCACGCCCATCGATAGCATTCGCCGCGCCATCGCCCGCCGCAATGGCGTCGCCGACCCCACCGTATCGGACGGGGCGCACGGGCAGGGCGGACGCATCGAGAACGGCCTGTTCCCCGCATCGCACACCGCCGAGGAGCTCGCACGAATCCAAGAGCTAAGCCAGCGTAACGCCGGCGGTCCCGACAGCAGCCAGGCCACACGCCGTCGCCGCGAGCGCGATCGCCAGCCCGGCCCCATCCACCGCATGGTCAATGCCTGGTGGAACCGCCTGCTCGGAGCCGTCTACGGCGGCGGCTTCTCCACGCAAGAAGCCGAGTACGAAGATCACGCCACCCGTCGCGACTACCTTTGGAATACCCTGGGCACCGCCGTATGGGGCATGGCGTTTCCGCTGCTCACCATCGTGTCCACACAGCTCGTGGGCGCCGAGGAGGCTGGCAAATTCTCCATCGCCTTTGTCACCGGCACGCTCATCATGATCGCGTGCAACTACGGCGTGCGCAATTTCCAGGTCTCGGACATCGACGAAAAGACGTCCTTTGCCTCTTACCAGCTCAACCGCTGGATCTGCGGAGCGCTCGCGCTGGCATGCGGCCTGGTATACAGCAGCGCCCGCGGCTACGATGCGCAGATGGCCACAATCGGCCTGGGCGTCTACCTGTATAAGGTGATCGACGGCATTGCCGACGTGTACGAGGGCCGCCTGCAGCAGGCCGACAAACTCTACCTGGCCGGCATGAGCCAAACGCTACGATCCGTCGGCGTCATCGCGGTCTTTAGCGTGGTACTGTTCCTCACGCGCAGCATGCCCATCGCCGCCATGGCCATGGGTGTTACCGCGATCGCCTCGCTCGTTCTGGTCACCGCGCCGCTCGCCCTGCTCGAAACCGAAAAATCGCGCCGCGTGAGCCTGCGCGAGGTCGGTCACCTGTTTATCCAGTGCGCCCCGCTTTTTGGCGCGCTGTTCCTGTTCAACCTTATCGAGAGCATGCCCAAGTTCGTGATGGAAGGCACGCTGGCCTACAAGTATCAGCTGTACTTTAATGCCCTGTTCTTTCCGGCGCAGGCTATTTTGTTGAGCATTGGATTTATCTATAAACCGCAGCTTCTGCGTTTGTCGAGCATTTGGGCTAATCCTCGCAAGCGTCGTCGCTTTGACCTGATTATTGTTGCCGTTATGGCACTGATCGTGGTCATCACCAGCGTGTGCGCCGCATTTATGGCAGGTCCCGGTATTCCCCTCATGAGCTTCATGTACGGCCTCAATTTTGAGCGCTACCGCACGCTGGCACTGCTGATGGTTGTCGCCGGCGGCGTCACCGCGGCCATCGACTTTCTCTACGCCATCATCACGGTGCTGCGCCATGCCGGCGACGTCACCAAAATCTACCTGATCTGCTTCGCCGTAAGCGTAGTGCTGCCGGTGATCCTGATCAACCTGCTGGGTCTGATGGGCGCCGTGGTGAGCTACCTAGCCATCATGGCCCTACTCCTGGTGCTGCTGATTATCGAATACGCCCACATCCGCCAACGCATCGAGCGCGACCGCAACCCGTACGGCGTCTAATTCGAATCAATTTGAAGAAAAGAAACGTCGATGTTTTGGCACCGACAGACACTATGACCCAATCCAGGGGCACGGAAACGACA
>NZ_QSPG01000035.1:0-10739 GCF_003436395.1 Collinsella sp. TM06-3
TATTTGCTCAATGTGTTCGGCTGAGATCGGAAATCAACCGTTGCTGCGCCTGATTAGCAGCTTACTTTTTATGGTTAAGAAATCTGACAAGCGAAAGATAATTCTCAATTCACGCATTTCCATTCTCAACGAAGCTGGTAGGAAGGACGATTCTTTTCATCGTTTGATTCGCAAACTTGATGATCAGCTTGTTTTAATAGACACCAGTTCCATGGCCTTATTGGACAAAGCTCGAATACTTCTTTCTAACTTGCGATTCGAAAACGTACCGCAGCCGTACATAGAGGCGCTATCTAAAAAAGTCGATAAAGATAAAGCGGGCTGCGTTAAGATTTGTGAACACGCCAACTATAATCCTCGTGTGATTGAGTATTGTTCTCGCCCGGAATTTATTGAGCAATGTGATTTGAACAATTACTGTTCAGAGATTGTTTCACGTCTTAATAACCCTATTGATATCTGGAAAAACGAATTCGAAGAGCGTCTTGGTGAGGAAGAGAGAGTTCTTGCTTTTCAACTATTTTCGTTTGGAAAGAAATTCGTAAGCCTGTCACATCTAAAAACTGCCTTTAATTCTAGAATCAAACTATCTTATGGGATTGATTGTTCTATCGATTGCTTTGATCGTGCAATCAAGCGCCTTGAGTCGGCCGTAATCAAAACGGTTGTTATCGATGGTGAGCGGCATGTTGCAATGATTAACCCTTCTGTTAATGATTACTGTGCCGCCTTTCTTGCTGGAAATACCCTAGAGTCTACAGCGATAGTGGAATCAGCAATATATGCCGATCAGCTAGAAACCATTTTTAAGGTCAATACAGATAGGTCCGTTATCGACGCATTTAAATTCAGGGCCATTAAAGGCGAGGTTTTAACCCTTAAAGTTGATTGCCCTGGATCTTGGCTTCGTCTATGTCCGGAGCATTATGTTTGTTCTGTATTGCGACAGATTATTGGTCTTCTTATCGATAGTGATTTTGAATGGATTGGATCTCTTCTGAGTGAAATGCTCGATTCAGAAAACACTAAAGCCTGGGAATCTGTTTCGCTTTTGCTGGTTGGCTCAGGTCGGGGTGCTTTCTATAACAGCCCATACTATGCGGAATTGCTATGCTCCTTTTTGAACTTGAGTCATTTAGCGATAGGTACAAGCTATTTAACAGCCTATGACTTATTGGAAGACCTTGAAAGAGCTAAAAAGATACTGAATGTCTCCGATAAAGTTTCTGGACGTCTTTCACTTGCGCTTAAGGCGGAAGCGAATCGTTGGCTTAAAGAATATGTCATAGATTCCGTTGAGAGCTTTGGTAATGGTCGTGATTGGGAATCTGAATATCAACCTTCGATGTTCGACTGTTATATCGAGGATTGGGAAACGTTTGTAAAAAAGAAGATTCACGATGCGATGCTCAAGAATTTAAATCCATATTCGATACTTTATGGTTTTTGTGACGGTTTAGGTGAATTTCTAACGGAAGACATTTCGTTAGACCAGGTAGAGGAAGTAGTTAAAGATTGCGTTTCCGAATTTGTATGGGATTTGAATCTTGAGTATAAAGACGATAGGGAAGACCGCGTTGTCGACACTGCCGACGATTACCGATATGAAATGGCTCAATATCAAAATGATATAAGAGCTGTAGAGAAACTATTCATCGAATCATGTTGATTCGGTCTTGGGTTCTAGTCGGATAATCCAAGCATCTTTATAGAACGGTGCATGCTTCATGTAAGCTCTTGTTGTGAATAGTTGCATGGGCGAGCAGTGGCCGGTCCAAGGCGTGTGCTGTCTGACGACAAAGTCAAACAGCGACAACTTACGAGCGAGCTCCATCAAGGGCGTCATAAAGTGCGTTAAGGGCAAGGGCGTGCCCGTGGTGGTCTACGAGCCCACGCTGGACGCGCCGGAGTTCTTCGACTCCGAAGTGGCCCACGACCTGGAGGCCTTCAAGGCTGGCTGCGACGTGATTGTCGCCAACCGTTGGAGCGAAGAGCTCGCTGACGTGGCGGACAAGGTGTACACGATGGGTCTGTTTAAGCGGGATTAGGGGAGAGACCGCCTGCGCTAGGTAGGGCCTGACCTGCAGCGAAGTCACCTTAGCTGAGGACGGGGCGTATCGGCTAGCGCCGATACGCCCCGTCTTTCGTAGTTATCAGCAATTACAATAACGAATACCGAATGTGCGAGTTCAGCAAGATCAGCATGTAGGGAAGGCATTAGCTGCTAAATATATTGACTCAGCAAACACTTGATCTAGTGCTGCAAATCCAGGAATGACCGATTGGAGAACACGCAATGCAAGCACAAGAAATCACCGAGGCAATTAAAAAATACATGCAATGTGACACCATTGGCCTTCAAGCTGTAGTTCTGCATGGCGAATGGGGTTCGGGGAAGACGTATTATTGCGAGAACGATCTTAAAGCCGCTCTAAATGATATAGGCGTAAAGACATGTCGCGTGTCGCTATTTGGCGTTTCCGGCTATGATGAGATCTGCAATAGAGTTCTGGCTTCACGACTCCATATTTACGAAAACGCAAAAGATCGCGTTGGCACCGCGATGAACGTTTTTAAGAAAAGTGCAATTGAAGCCGGCACCTCAGCATTAAATAGCAAAATTGCAGATTTAGGAATTCAGATATCAGTAAATTCCGACTTGATGCTGTCTTTAATCGACATGACGAAAGTTCTCGTAATATTGGACGATTGCGAACGCAGTAGCTTCGCCCATGATGACCGTTCATTTCTTGGGTTCGTTAACAATATGGTCGAAAACCATGGCTGGCATGTGATGCTCGTTAGGAATCAGCCCCTGTCTTTTGAGGATGACTGTTCTGTTGAAAAGGCGGTTATACGCCAAATCGAATATGAGCCAGACCTACAGGCGCTTTACCGAGTCATGGTAAAGGACAAGCTGCGCATTCCCAAACATATCGACTTCGAAGTCATGGATGCTATTGCTGAAGGACTGAAGGGATCCCTTGTCAATATAAGGGCTCTATTAAGATCAATTCCGTCTATTAACTGCGCATTAAATACGTCGGTTCTTTTCGATGAAAATATCGATTTTCATGGAAGAGTAAAAGCGTTCTCAGATTTTGTTGGCTATACAGTTCAAGCATCAGCAGGAATAGTTCCTGATGAGCCTAAAGACGAAAAAAATCAATGAGCATTTTCAATGCGTCTGAACTTCAGGAATATGACAACTATCTTACTTTATCAAGGGCCCTTGCCCCTTTAGCTGAAGGGAAGGATATAAACCCAGAAACTGTTAAGAGTTCATTCAAAAAATTTGTGCTGAAGAAAAACCCCAATTCAGCTGCAGACGTCGAGGCCCAAGAAATGGAATACCATTGGAGCGCTTTGCACTGCTTGGAAGACAGTGAGGTTGAATTGCTGGCGAACAAACTTAAAAACATGCTAGCTAAGGGGCAGTATTCTCAAGAATGGTTCTATAAGATCATTGGGTTTTCACTTAATCTTATTAATCTTGGGTTCTGGGATGAATCATATCGCGAGAAGCTTCTCGATTCGCTTCGGCTCGCCGCAAATCACGACCCCAAGTGCGACGCTGCTGCTTTGAGGCAAGAACGGGATAATTTTAATGATTTTTATGGTACAGATGCCAATCTCATAATGGACAAACTTATAACTGAGGTTGAACAAGATGAAAGGGAGCGAGATTTAAATCGCATCAGTTTTGAGTTTTCTATAGTTGACCAGAACACAGGTAAAACAATCTCCGCGTTTTTTGAAGAAGTCATTAAATCCGAGCACCAAAATAGAATACTGAATGTACCAGCTGAAACTGTGGCCATGTCAACCTATGTAGGAACCGCTGACTCACAAAATTCTCTGCATTCATTTTTTCATACCGGCATGAAGAGATATAGAGACAAGCATAGCCTGAATGAAGCCGTTGGATGGTTAAAAAAGATTGACGCGCAACTTGTCAAAATGGGGTCCAAATCTCGCATGGGCGGACTGAGAACTAAATGGATTCGCAATGACATCAAGGAGGCAATCGAAACGTTGAGCGAAAGGGCGCAGTGCGCATCAACTGAATCTGATGCCGTTATGTGATTACGCCTAGTTGCTCAACGCCTTGCTGATGCCATGCGCTTGTTCAACATATGAGAAGCTTCCTTTCGCCGACTGACAAAACGATTTACACCTAAATATTGGCACTGTTCACGGGCGTTTTCTTTGCTTACGGCCTGATCTCGCTAAACTAATAGCTGCTGCTACCAGGGCATTTTCTGGTGCACATTCTATTGGCTCCTGCGAAGATCGGAGCGGGTATGTTTGCTGCCGAGTCCTACACCAGCCGTCATTACATTGCGATTGTTGCCATGGCCTGCCTATTCGTTTTGCTGGGCGGGCCTTCTAATGACGCGGGCGCGGAGAGCCTAATCATCGCGGGCGCGACGTACTACGAGCCGGGCGCGTCGGGCCCCGGCTGGGCCTGGACCGATGCCGACCACCTGGAGCTCAACGGCTACGCGGGCGAGGCCATCGGCGCCGAAGGCGACCTGGTGCTGACGCTTGCCGGGCAAAACTCCGTGACGGAGTCGCATGCGCCCGATGCGGACATCACGCTGTGCGGCATGGAGGTGTGGGGCAACCTGACGCTTCGCGGCACCGGGACACTGAAGGCGACGGGCTCGCAGTGCGGGATCCACGTTTCGCAGGCGTTCGCGGTGGACGGCTGCACCGTCGATGTCCGGGCAGACGGGGCCGATATCACGGACGAGGCGGTCGCCGGTGTGATCGCCGGCAACATGGCCGTGCGCGGCGGCGGGCGCGTCGTTGCCGCCGGCGCAGGGACCGGAGCGGGCGTGCGCGCCTACGGCGTGTATCTGCAGGATGCGGGCCTTGGCGATGGTGCGGCCGGCTGTCGTCTTTCCGTCGACGCCTCGTGGCTTGATGCGACCGGCGCCGACGGCGGCGTTGCGCGCACGGGCGGCTCGCTTGTGTCTGCGCGATTTGTAACGCCTGCTAGCGGGACCTTTGGTACTAGTGGCGTGGTGGATGCTGCAGGGGTCGTGGCACCGCATGTTGTGATTGAGCCCGATGTAGCCACGCCTCCGGCGGGGGAGACCGACAGGGGCGAGGTGACTGGCGATAGCGCGGGCAAGTCTCCCACCGATGCTAACCCCGCTGCCGGAGAGCCCACCACAGGACCCACGGTAAATCCGGCGCTGAAACCAGCGGCCGCGACAACCAAGATAACAACGACAGTAACCAAGACCACGGTCGCCAAAGTCCCCAAGCCCAAAGCTGCCACCGCGGCAACTGCGGCACTCCCCAAGACCGGCGACAGCAACTGGATCGCTGCATCTTTATCGTTATTCCTGCTGGGGTTGGTGCTTTTTGGTGCCACATATCGCTGCTGAGACTGCGCGACGCACCTAGCTGCAATACAAGACCTCTGTTGAAGCTTTAAGGGCAACATTTCCGGATAGGGAGCGTTGCCTTTTTCGTGCATGCAATGTATGACGTGCCATACCACTTAAATGACTATGTAATTACTTGTAATTACATAGTCTACTATTGTATATGCATTATAATAAGGTTGCACTCACGCGATTGGAAGGTCTAAAAATGGCAAGCTCAACATTAACCATCAGGGTTGACGACGACCTCAAACGCGAGGCGGCGGAAGTTGCTGATTACTATGGACTTGATTTGTCGTCCGTGACTCGCGCTTTCTTCAAGCAAATGGTCAACACCCATCGCATCCCGTTGACTTTTGCCCCTGAGGAGCCCAGTGCCGAAAGCCTTGAGGCCATTCGCGAGGGGGACGCTTTTCTTGCATCTGGCAAAAAAGGACGGTTTGACAATGGCGCCGATCTGATCGCTGCTGCGATGGCACAATGAGCACGTTAACCGCAGAGTTCTCTGCAGCCTTCTCCCGCGATTTAAAGAAAAAAGCAAAGCGCCGTAAATGGGATTTATCTGAGCTTCAAAAGCTAATTGACCTGGTGCTACAGAATACACCTGAGTCAATGGACATATTAAAGCGACGTCATAATATGCACCGGCTAAGCGGCAACTGGGCAGGGCGAAACGAATGTCACGTAGCAAACTCGGGCGACTGGCTTGTTATATGGTCATCAAACGAAGAGGTAGCTTTCTTTGAACGCACCGGCAGCCATGATGAGCTGTTTCGATAATTCCCTTAATATCGAAACCACCAAAACTATCCGGATTTCAACCTAATGGCATCCAATTTGCTCAATCTTGTTGGAAATGTTGCTGCGCAATGACGATTGCCTGCCTATGCGTTTTGCTGGGCGGGCCTTCTTATGCCGCGGGCGCGGAGAGCCTCATCATCGCGGGCGCGACGTACTACGAGCCGGGCGTGTCGGGCTCCGGCTGGGCCTGGACCGATGCCGATCACCTGGAGCTCAACGGCTACGCGGGCGAGGCCATCGGCGCCGAAGGCGACCTGGTGCTGACGCTTGCCGGGCAAAACTCCGTGACGGAGTCGCATGCGCCCGATGCGGACATCACGCTGTGCGGCATGGAGGTGTGGGGCAACCTGACGCTTCGCGGCACCGGGACACTGAAGGCGACGGGCTCGCAGTGCGGGATCCACGTTTCGCAGGCGTTCGCGGTGGACGGCTGCACCGTCGATGTCCGGGCAGACGGGGCCGATATCACGGACGAGGCGGTCGCCGGCGTGATCGCAGGCGACATGGCCGTGCGCGGCGGCGGACGCGTCGTTGCCGCGGGCGCTGAGTCCGGAGCGGGCGTGCGTGTCTATGGCGTGTATCTGCAGGATGCGGGCCTTGGCGCTGGCGCGGCCGGCTGTCGGCTTTCCGTCGATGCCTCGTGGCTTGACGCGACCGGTGCCGGCGGCGGCGCTGCGTGCACGGGCGGGTCGCTTGTGTCCGCACGGTTTGTGACGCCTGCCGGTGGGGCTTTTGGTGCTAGCGGCGTGGTGGATGCCTGCGGTGCGGTAGCACCGCATGTGGTGGTTGAGCCCGATGTGACCACGCCGCCGGCGGGGGAGACCGACAGGGGCGATGTGCCTGGCGATAGCGTGAACAAGTCTCCCACCGATGCTAACCCCGCTGCCGGAGAGCCCACCACAGGGCCCACGGCAAATCCCGCGCTGAAACCCGCGACCGCGACAACCAAGACAACAACGACAGTAACCAAGACCACGGTCGCCAAAATCCCCAAGCCCAAGGCTGCCACCGCAACAACTGCGGCACTCCCAAAGACCGGCGACAACTGCTGGATTACAGCATCCGTGGCGCTCTTCCTGCTAGGAACAGTACTTCTAGCTGCCGCATATCGCTGCTGAGGCGGCACGACGCATCTGGCTGCAATACAAAAACACTGTTGAAGTTATGAGAGCAACGCTTCCGGATAGGGAGCGTTGCTATTTTCGTGCATGCAACATCTAACGTGCTAGTCATATGCGTTTTCGCGCTGGGAATGGAGCCGAGTGCCTTTCTTTAAAATATGATCACCCCAATACCTTTCCTCCGGACCGGCGCTAACTTGCACTATTTGGTGCTGTGAGATTCTGAGACGAATGGGCGGCATTCGCACTTGCTTGGGGATCATTGAGGGAGCCGTCGGATGAAGTTGACATCAAGGGCGGAAGCCGCTGTCATCGAGGCTATCAGCAATGACGCTAGAGGCCGATAAGTATCTAACCCGCATCGAGGGATGGGATTAACATAGGGACGAAGGAGTTTTGTTTGAGAGGTTCATATAACCGGCCCATCGACCAAGAGGGGCAATGGGGCCATCTGATATCAACGTTGGGCGATATGCAATTCGCCTGGACAGCATAAGAGGTGCAATTGGAACGCATAGTCACGAAGCCAACCAGAATCGATCTGCATATCCATTCTGCTGCAAGTATCGCCACTAAGGACAAAGGTAAGAAGGAACTTGCCGACTGCGATAAAGACCATGTTGATGCGCTGCTTCGCGGTTTGAAGGCGCATGACATCAACATGTGCGCAATCACCGACCACGACTGCTTCGACAAAGACCTCTACTACGCTTTGAAAGAGAGGGAGGGGGATGGTTGCCTGAACAAAGTGCTTCCTGGTATTGAGTTCAGCGTATCCATTCGCGCCGGTGGCAAGAAGCCGACCGTCGTCCATATCGTTGCCATCTTCGATGACCGGCACCCCGATCTAATCGACGGCATCGCAGAGGTCGTCTGTGATGAGAATGGGAAACCGCGCTACGACGATCTTAATATTGGCGCTTTCACCGAAGACGGTTTCACCAAGGTCTTGAGGGACATCGGCCTCAACGCCGTCCTCATCGGACACGAGAAATCGGCCGGTCAGGAAGCGAAGCGGGACGTGAGCAGTCTCGGCGCGAATTGCGCCAGCGAAGTGATTTTGACCGAGTTTGTCGACGCGGTCGAAATTCGCAACAAGCGGCGAGAACTCGACATCAAGAGACTCATCGAGACCTATCCCAAAGATGCCGTTCCGTTTGTTGTCGGGAGCGATTGTCATGATTGGGCGACCTATCCAGGGAAAGAAGGCGGTGAGATTTCGTTCTCCAGCCTGAAATGCCTGCCGACTTTCGAAGGTCTGCTCATGGCAATCACCGACCCCTCGAGAATCAAGGTCGGCGACTGCTCGTTCTTCAGCGCCAGCTCCTCGAAGCTCGACTCGCTTGAACTCTCAATTGACGGCAAGTGCTTTGACATACCGCTTTCGCCCGGAATCAACGCGATTATCGGCGACAACTCCATAGGCAAGTCGATGATGATTCACCGCATAACCGGTTGCCGGCATGTAGGCGATTCCAAGTTGGTCGACGGATACGAGGCCTATTGCGCGAAAGAGGGCATAAGCGTCGATACTCTTCTCCCAGATGCGGCTGAGTTCAAGTTTGACGACCAAGACAGCGTTCGTAAAACCCTCGAAGAGCTGCATTCGGGGCAGGGGCAAGACGATTATTTCGGTAAGTATTTTCAATCCCACGTTGATGTCAGCTCAATCAAAGAGTCGCTCAAGCGCTTCTTTGACGAGTGCGTTGTCGCCCTAGAGTCGAAAGCGCGCTTCAACGATGCACGCCGTCGACTTGATAAGCATGAGGTGGTTTTGCGGGACCTGCCAAAGTCTGAGAAGCTTACCATCTCCCGATTTTCGAAGACGATCTCTTTTAAGGACATCGATGATCTCTGCTCTAAATTGCTCTCCTGCAGGAGCGATCTTGCCAACGCAATAATAGATTACTCGAAACTTTTCAAAGAGATGGGGCTTGAAGCCGCCGAGGCCCATGCCGATGCAATGGAGGCGATGGATAGGCTTCTCAAACTTCTCGAGAAGCAAAGGCTGGTCTACAAACGCAATGACGCGAAAACCCAAGCAGTCAAGGACGCCGCGAGCGAGGAACGCAGAGTTCTTTCGAAGAGAAAGACTGACGAGCAAAAAACTATCGATGATTATTCGGCGACCCTTGACGAGGTCTCTGCGAAAATTGCCAACGCAGTGTTGCTTGCCGCAAAGCGCTGCGACAGGAAGCTCGAGTATGCCGTTCCTGTTGACATTAGGGTTCCCAATCCTATGGGGAAATTCATATTTGTCTCCGAACTCACTTCTGGTAGTACCGACATAAGCTACTGCAATGAGGTCTTTAGGGAGGTGTTTAACAAGCCTAAGCTATCGCTTCTGCTGAATGGCATTCAGTCCGAGACTGAGCTGACTACGGAGGAAATAGCTGCAGCGGTAACAGGCGAAAAACCTTCCATGGCGACGTGCTACGATCAGATTCGCAACAAGCTTCATGCGGTGGTTGACCGCGTAACCGAGAGAAGGAAAATCACCAACAAGTCCATAGGCATCGACGCCGAACCGTCGCCTGGCCTGTACGGGACCCTGTACTTCGACCTTTTGGCGGAGGAGGACGCTAAACCAGGGGTCTATATTATCGACCAGCCGGAGGATCAGATCTCGCAAGTAGCGATTAAGGAGCACGTCCTTGGCGCCTTTAAGAGGATGAGCGCCAACCGGCAGGTGCTGATGATTACGCACAACCCGCTCTTTGTCGTAAACCTCGATGTCGATAACGTCATCGTTCTCGCACGCGACAAAAATGGAATAATTGACGTGAAGAGTGGGGCTTTGGAATACGAATGCGACGACTACAAGGTGCTCGACCTTGTGGCCAAGACCGTTGAAGGAGGCGCTGACGTTGTCAGGAAACGACTCAAACGCTATGGCTCAGAAGGCATATAAGGTCGGGCTGAAGGATGGGAAGATCGCGATCGAGGGTGTTGACGGCTTTTCCATTGATATCGAAGACCCGAAGCTGAACGTAGGGAAGTTGTACTCGGCCCTTTTCGCTGGAATCGACGAACCTACGACGATTTCCCTCGAGCCCACGACTGAACTTAAACAGGATCGCAAAGCCTTCTCTTTCTTTGAAAGCTTGAAGAAGATCGTGGACGGCGCTTGCGAAAAGATGAATCCGGGTCTGGCTGATATCGCCAAGAAGGCTGAAGGACTCGACGCCGACGACGTGGCAAAGCGGAGCTGACGCCCTGCTGCTTGTTCGCGAAAGCCAAGGGCAATGGAGACTTTCATGGTAACTATTGTTTGCGATATACGCGGTAGCGCGATTGGGCATGATGACATGATTGGGCTTGATGACATGTTAGCTGTCTAGGGTAATTTGGAATTGTGGATATGCGCGGCCATCAATAAGGGTTGATTTCCGATCTCAGCCGAACACATTGAGCAAAT
>NZ_QSPG01000036.1:0-10301 GCF_003436395.1 Collinsella sp. TM06-3
TGAATGTGGGAGGTGTTCGGATAAAGTCGATAATCAAGGGCTGTGACACGCGACGGTTACCTTTAATGGATATGAGATGAATGAGGCGATTGTTTTGCTATACTCTCTCCGCACGGGCGATTGGCGCAACGGTTAGCGCAGGTGCTTTACACGCACAAGGCTGGGGGTTCGAATCCCTCATCGCCCACCACTGATTTGGAAACGGTCCTCGAAAGGGGACCGTTTTTGCTTGCGCCCGGTGCATGGGATTCGAACCCGCCAGCACGTCCGCCACAAAGGCCGTGGCCAAAAAATGGCAAAAATGAGTACTGTTACTAATTTTGTAGCAGCGATTTTTGGGTTTCGCTGGGTAAATCTAGCCCTGAATCAGCGATTTGAAGCCTTTGCTAGCTGTTTCCCCATTAACATAACTGAACATGTGTGGTCTAACTAATCCTAGATAGTCGGTTTCATATGAGATTCAGCTGGTGACAGTACTCACATTTGGCATTTTTTGTCCAAAGGCTCTCCTGGCCATTGCAGATTTGTGGCAAAACGGGTTCCGGACCGCTGAATCGTGCCGCATATGGCACGCCCGCAGTCCAGAACCCGGTCCAAATTAAGTTATTGCGCCGTGTTAGCCCAAAACGCCCGCCAGGATCTCGATCAGGCCGTCCACGTCGACTTCCTCGCAGACAAGCGGCGGCAGGAAACGCAGCGTGTGGGCACCAGTAGCGTTAATCACAGCGCCGGCGGCAAGCGCGCGGGCAACAATATCATGCGCATCGCCCGCAGCGTCATCCAAGTCGCAGCCGAGCATCAAGCCGCGACCGCGCACCTCGGTAACGTGCGGAAGCTTGGCCAGCGCCTGCTCCATATAGGCGCCCACCTTGGCGGCATGCTCAGCATAGCCGCCGCGCACGAGCGCGGAGAGCGTCGCGGCGCACGCCGCGACGGCCAAGCAGCTACCGCCAAAGGTCGAGCCGTGGTCGCCCGGCTTAAACACGTCGGCGATTTCCTTCTTTGCCACCACGGCACCCATGGGCACGCCATCGGCAATGCCCTTGGCAAGGCTCATAATGTCGGGTTCCACGCCATAGGTCTGGAATGCAAACGGCTTGCCGGAGCGGAAGATGCCACACTGGACTTCGTCGGCGATAAGAACGGCGCCTGCCTCGTGTGCCAAGTCACGCGCCGCCGCCATAAACTCCTCGGTCATGGGGTGCACACCGCTCTCGCCCTGAATCGGCTCGAGCATGACAGCGCAGACCTCGCTTCCCAGCTGCTTAAAGATCGCACGCAGTTCATCGATATCGTTGGGCGTGCAGGCCACAAAGCCACCCGGCAGCGGGCGGAAACTATCCTGCAGCCAATCCTGCATGGTGGCGGCAATGGTCTCGAGCGTACGGCCGTGGAAGCCGCCGCGCATGCACACGATAGTGTTGCCGCCGTTACCGGCACGCTTGGCGTACAGGCGCCCGAGCTTCATCGAGCCCTCGTTGGCCTCGGCGCCGGAGTTGGCAAAGAAGGTCTCCCAAACCTGCTCATCCGCAGCCGGGGCACCAAGAGCAGCTGCCGTGGTCTCATCGCCGGCGGCAATGGCATCGGCAAGCACGCGTGCACCATCTAAGTCGTCGTTGGCAAGCTTGGACAGCAGCGCCGCGACCTGTCCACGCTGCTCGATGTAGAAGTAATTGGAGACATGCATGAGCTTTTTGGTCTGTGCCTCGAGCGCCGAGAGCACAGCCGGGTCGCCATGACCTAGGCTGCACACGCCGATGCCGGCAAGAAAGTCGAGGTACTCACGACCATCGTCGCCGGTGAGCTTCATGCCGTGACCCTCGACAAACTCGACCGGAGAGCGGCCAAAGGTATGCATAACGTAATGGGATTCAAGCGATTGCTGAGCTGCAAGTGACATGGGATGCCTTTCGTTGGGCGCCAGACGGCGCAGGCCTATGGGTGCAGGAATGGGGCGGCTGCGAGTCAGTTAGACCGTCTGAAGCTTCTCGACCTCGTCGAGGTTCTCGGTCAGACGCGCAGCAAACGTCGAAAGCGGATGCGGATGCGTATCGAACTCGTAAGCCGTCTCGGTGGAATGGATCACGGTACCGACGCCGGCATCGGTCAGCAGCTCCAGCAGCAGCGAATGCGGCGTGGTGCCGTTGATGATGTGGGCACGAAATACACCGCCGGCAAGCGCATCGACGGCCGCGCGCAGCTTGGGAATCATGCCCTTATCGACCTCGCCGCCGTAGAGCATCTCATTGACCTCGTCGAGCGTCAGGTTGGAGATAAGCGAATCCTTGTCGCTAAAGTCCTTATACAGGCCATCGACGTCGGTAAGGAAGATCACCTTATGCGCATGGAGCGCCGCCGCAACAGCACCGGCGGCGGTGTCGGCGTTGATGTTAAAGAAGCCGCCGTCCTCCCCCGCCGCAACGGTAGCGATGACGGGAATGTACTCGCTATCGAGCAAGCGCTCGATATAGTCGGTGTTGACGTGCGCGACCTTGCCCACGCGACCGAGCTCGGGGTCGAGCGGCTCGGCGATGAGCGTGCCGGCATCGCTGCCCGACACGCCCACGGCCAGGTTGCCGTGCCGGTTGATGGCAGCGACCAGCTCCTGGTTGACCTTGCCGCCCAGCACCTCGCGCACGATATCCATGGTCGCCGGCGTGGTCACACGCTGGCCGTTCTTAAACTCGACAGGGATGTCATAGTGGCTCAACGCCTCATTGATGGCCTTGCCGCCGCCATGCACGATAACGGGGCGCATGCCGATGATCTTAAGCAGGACGATGTCACTCATCACGTCGCGGCGCAGCTGCTCGTCGACCATGGCGGCTCCGCCATACTTGATAACGACCGTCTTGCCGGTCAGGTTTTTAATCCACGGCAGCGCCTCAAACAGCAGCTGCGCGGTTGCCTCGTTGGATTCACTCGAGCGACAATCGCGTGCGAATTTCATAATCTGCCTCGTCTTTCGTATCGTTATCGCGCCGTGCTCCGCTGTCCGCAATCGCGGCAAGATGCGCAGCGTGCCTGGAATCTAGGAACGGTAGTCGCCGTTAATGGAGATGTACTCGTGCGTGAGGTCGCAAGTCCACACGGTGGTCGCCGCGTCGCCCGCGCCCAGGTCTGCCGAGATCACAATCTCGGGCGCCTCAAAACGTCGCAGAGCCTCGTCCTCGTCAAAGGGAACAGTCAGACCGTCGCGACAGACAGGCATGCCCATCATGTCGATGGAAACGTCTTCCTGATTAAACTTCACGCCGCACTTGCCAAGCGCCATAGCAACGCGGCCCCAGTTGCAGTCGTGGCCGGCGATGCAGGTCTTAACGAGCGGCGAGTTGGCAACGGCACGGGCGGCGATATCGGCCTCCTCGTCGTTGGCGGCGCCGGTAACGTTGACCGTAACAAGCTTGGATGCGCCCTCACCATCGGCGGCGATATTGCGCGCCAGGCTCTCGCACACCTCGTGCACGGCAAATGCCAACTCGTCAAAGGCATCGGAGCCCTCGACGATAGGCTCGGCATCTGCGGCAGCGGCGCCGGAGGCAAGCATGATGCAGGTGTCGTTGGTCGAGGTGTCGGAATCGACCGTTACCTTGTTAAAGGTCTGCTTGACGGTCGAGAGCAGCAGGGCATGAAGTGCCGCAGGCTCGACGGGGACATCGGTGGTGATAACTGCGATCATGGTGGCCATGTTGGGCATGATCATGCCCGAGCCCTTGCACATTCCGCCTACCGTATAGACATTGCCCGCATGACCCGCAGCCTCACTGACGTAGGATACGGCGTACTCCTTGGAGTGCGTGTCGGTCGTCATGATGGCGCGAGCGGCATCGGCGCCACCGTGGGCGGAGAGCGCCTCGTAGGCAGCAGGAATAGCGGTCTCAAACGTGTCGATCGGCAGAATCTGGCCAATCACGCCCGTGGAGGCAACTAGGATCTGCTGGGGTTCGCAGCCGATGACCTGCGAGGCGATACTGCACGTCTCGCGCGCGCAGGCAAGGCCGGTCTCACCCGTGGCGGCGTTGGCATTGCCAGAGTTGACCGAAATGCCGGCGATGATACCGTACCCCTTGTCGGTACCGCCCAGGTTGGCTCGGCTCACCTGCACGGGCGCCGCGCAAAAGCGATTGGTGGTAAACACGCCAGCACCGGGACAGGGTTTATCGGGCACGACGAGCGCGTAATCCAGACGCTCGGGGTTCTTGCGGAACCCAGCGTGGATGCCTGCAGCCTTAAAACCAGCCGCAGCCGTAACGCCACCCTCGACGGCGCGAATCTTGATATCAAACAGCTCGGTATTCATCGTCTTTATGACTCCTTATGTCAAACAAAAAACGGACATCGGTTGGTGCGCCATGCCAGTCGTGATCATGAAACCAGCTTAAGAGTGGCGCCCCACTCGATGCCCGACTACCAAATCGTTAACAATCGAATGTGCTACACCGGGCACGCCACTGTGGGCAAGCCTCGTCGCTCGTCAAAGCCAAAGACGATATTGGCGCACTGGACCGCTTGGCCCGCAGCACCCTTGCACAGATTGTCGATGGCGCCCGTCGCCACCAGCACGCCCGCGCGCTTGTTGAGCGCGAGGCCAATCTGGGCAGCGTTGGTGCCGACGACCGAAGCCGTCTTGGGCTGCTGGCCGGCATCGAGCACGCGCACAAAAGTGCGACCGGCGTAGAACTGCTTGTAATGGTCGACGACATCCTCAAGAGCCAGCGTGTCGAGAGCCTGCGGCGCGAGCGGCAGCGTCACCGTGGAGAGCAGACCGCGCTTGAGCGGTGCCAGGTGCGGGGTAAAGACGACGCGATCGGTCAGGCCAAGGATTTGCTCAATCTCGGGCGTGTGGCGATGCTTGCCCACGCCGTAGGCCTCCAAGTTCTCGTCGGCGCTGCAAAAATGGGTGCGGGCGTTGCAGGACTTACCGGCGCCCGTCACGCCGCTAATGGCATCGACAATCACGGGGCCGTTCTCGGCCACCCAGCCCGCGCGCACGGCGGGCGCGGCGGCAAGGCTCGTTGCGGTGGGATAGCAACCGGCGCAGGCGACCAGCACGGGTTTGCCGTCGGCATGGTCGGATGCGGCGGTCTCCAAGTCCTGGCAGAACAGCTCGGGCAGACCGAAGGCACGGGTCTTGAGCAGCTCGGGGCTCGTATGCTCGGCGGCATACCAAGCCTCAAAAACGGACGCGTCGTTCAGACGGTAGTCGGCCGAAAGATCAAAGCAGGAGACGCCCGATGCAAGCAGCGCGGGCACCTGTGCCATGGCGGCCGTGTGCGGCACGGCAAGAAAAACCGCATCGCAGTTCTTGAGCTCGGGGGCATCATGCGTCGTAAAGACAAGATCGCTTACGCCGGTGAAGCTCGGGTACACCGCAGACAACGGCTGGCCGGCATCGGCGTTGGACGTAATGGCAGCAAGTTCAAACTCGGGATGACCGAGGACGAGGCGAATGAGCTCGGCTCCGACATATCCAGCCGCGCCGACGATTCCAACCTTCAAAGACATATCAGACTCCTTGTCTGCGATTTATGCACCGATGCGCATTTCGCAGCGGTCGTTATGAAGTGGGTTGAAACTTTAGCACCAAAAGATGCATGACTACGTAAATGGCTTGCATATTCATGCATTGAAACATTCCCGACACATTCGCTTGAAGGAATTGACAAATGGAGCGGGCCCCGTATTGACCGGCGCTCCTAACGGCGCCGGGCAATACGGGGCCCGCCCATGCGAAAACCAAGTTGTTAGGATGAGCCAGCTGGCTAGAGCTCGACCGGCACCCATTCGTCGTGATTGCAGATAAAAGCCTCGGGATCCTCGACGCTAAAGAAGACGAGCGTGGGGTCGTTAGGCCCCTCATAGTGCTCGCCCAGGTGCTCTAGATGCTTCCACCCGGCTTCGCGCATTTCGCCTAAAGCCCGGTCATCCAAGCCGGCACGCCCGCGCAAGATGAGCCAGCCATGGCCCGGCCACCAACTCGTGGCCTCAAAGCGCTGGTTTTGCAGCAGCTCTTGCCACACATCTTTGGTGCGCGCTGTTACAAACCACAGCTTGCCATCCTGGATCTGAGCAAACGAAAATGGACGTACATGTGGCTGCCCGTCCACGCTCGTCGCCAAGTACCACGCCGGCACCGACGTCAGATACTCCAAAACCGTATTCAATCCGTCCATGCGCCCTCCTGCCACTAGCCAATTTGGAACGGGTAGTTAATTTGAGACGCGCTAGAGCTCCAGATGCTCTTCGCTGCCGTCGATATCGCAGAAGCGGGCGGCAATGTTGCGGACCGAAAAGAAAGCAAGGCGGCCGTCGTTGGCACTCTCGTGTTCCTCGCCGATGCCCACCATGTGCTTAAAACCCGCTTGACGCACCTTGTCGCTCGCAACTGCGTCGTCCTCAAGTGCGGCTTCGCCGGTCAATACGATCCAACATTCCCCCGGCTTCCAGCCCGAGAGCTCAAACTTGGGATTCGCGCTCAACTCCGCCCACACGTCCTTGTCGCGCGACGTGCAAAACCACAGCTTACCGTCATCGACCATGGCAAACGAAAACGGCCTCACGCGGGGCTGATGCCCGTCGCTCGCATCGGTCGTGGCAAGATACCACGCCGGAATGCGCCTGAGATACGAACAGGCGCGCTCGAGCTGAGCCATGCGGTCGTTGTCGGTCATAGGGACCCCTTTCTTGCGCTCGAATCGCGCCTAAACAAGTTGAAGGTTGATGACGATGACACACGCGAGCAGCAGCGCCGTCACCACCGCAGCCAGCGCATCCCCGCGGCGAAATGCAAGCGCATGCAGGCGCGTGCGGCCCTGCTCGCCGTGATAGCAGCGTGTATCCATGGCAGCAGACAGCGTCTCGGCATGGCGGAACACACCCGTGAACAGCGGGATCGCCACACTGCCGAGCATACGCACGCCGCCGAGCGGGCCTCCCGTCACGCGCGCACCGCGGCTCGCCTGCGCATCGGCCGTCTGCTTCATCTCGGTGGCAAACTGCGGCATAAAGCGCAGCGCGATACCCATAATCATGCCGAGCTCGTGTGCAGGAAGTCCCACACGCGCAAACGGTGCGAGCAGACGCTCAAAGCCCACGGTGAGGTCGAGCGTGGGCGTGGTGAGCGTAATGGCGCTCATGCCGGCCATCATCAAGCTCAGGCGGCACGCCATAAAGGCGGCGGAATGCAGCGAGCCCTCGCTTATCTGCAAAAAGCCAAGCTGCCACAGAATGCGCCCGCTCTGGTCGGAAAACAGGTTGAGCACTGCGACCACCACGACAATCGCCAGCAATGGTGCCATCGATGATAGGACCCGGCGCAACGGCACCCGGGACACGGTATAGATCAGGACAACGAAGATTGCGACCGGGGCCAGTCCGCGGAAGCTGCTGACCGTGAGCGTCGTGATCAGAAACACAAAGCCCAAGAGCAACTTAGTTCGCGGGTCCAGGCGGTGGATCGCACTATCGCCGGGATAGTAGCTGCCAAACGAAAACGCCTCCATTAGCAGCCCTCCTCTCGCGCAACCGTCTTGGATTTAGCAATGTCCGCGACGTTAGAAGGACCGCCCGAGCGACCGATTAGCAGGTCCACCAACTCGTCTGCCAGCGACTCAACCGTATAGAGGCCGTCAAAGCGCAGCGGCACGCCCGCTTCCGCGAGCGCCAACGCCATGCGCTGGGCGGCGGGAACGCCCAAGCCGATCGACTTGAGCTCATCCGCATGCGCAAAAACCTGAGCGGGCGTGCCCTCGGCAAACACCGCGCCCTCGTTCATCACGACAATACGGTCGCAGCAATTGGCCAGGTCATCCATACTATGCGAAACCATGACAACGGTCAGGCCATCGCGGTGAAGTCGACCGATAAGCTCAAGGAAATCCCTGCGCGCAGCCGGATCGAGCCCCGCCATGGGTTCATCGAGCACCAGGACCTCGGGCTCCATGGCGAGCACGCCGGCGAATGCCACACGCCGTTGCTGACCGCCCGAAAGCTCAAAGGGACTCTTGTCGCCGACCGTGGAAAGATCGAGGCCCACGCGCGAGAGTGATGACTCGACACGACGGTCGACTTCATCTTGCGGCAAGCCAAGGTTGTGCGGACCAAACGCCACGTCCTGCGCCACGGTTTCGGCAAACAGCTGACGCTCAGGATACTGAAATACCACGCCGACCTTGGCCTTAACCGCAGCGGCGTCTTTCTTGTTTGATAGGTCGAGCCCCAGCGCGCGAACGGATCCCTCCTGGGGGCGAATCAAACCGTTGAGATGCTGGACCAGCGTCGACTTACCCGAACCGGTATGACCTGCCAAGCCCAGGAACTCGCCGCGACGCACCGTCAGCGATACATCGCGCAGCGCCCACGGACTGCTGGGGTCGTTTCCCCAGAGAGCCTGTTTGTTCGATTTGCCCGCAGTGACCGAGCGCTTATGCCAGCGACGGCGCTCGCGTGGACTGAGCGAATAGCTGTACGAAACATGGGATAGCTCGATGACGGGCTCCGACGCGTTGTCCTCGTTGTCTGCCGAAACAATGCCGTCAGCGATTTCCAACTGGGACGCGGAAGGCTGCCCCGCAGTGCCCGCCTCACTTCGCTCGGTATAGGCCTGCGCAACCTCGGCGACCATATCTGCCTCGCGCACCTGCGCATGAACGGGCACGCCCTTCGCACGAAGTGCCATGCCCAAGCAGCACGACGCCGGCATATCCAGGTTGAGCCCCACGAGCCCATCTGCCCGCGTCAGAATCTCCTCGGGCGTACCGAGCATGGCAACGCGCCCCGCCCGAAACACCGCGACACGATCGGCCTCGGCGGCCTCTTCCATAAAGTGCGTAATCATCACTATGGTCATGCCGCGATCGTGCAACGCGCGGCAAGCCTTCATGAGGCCCTTGCGTCCACGCGGATCGAGCATCGAAGAAGCCTCGTCCAAGATGAGCACGCGCGGTTCCATGGCGAGCACACCGGCAAGCGCCACGCGCTGCTTTTGACCACCCGAAAGTGCATGGGTCTCATGGCGCTCAAAGCCCACCAGCCCCACGCCCTTCAGCGCCTCGCGTACACGCTGCGCAATTTGTGCCGATGGCACGCCAAGGTTTTCGGGACCAAACGCAACGTCATCTTCGACAAGCGTTGCCACCAGCTGGTCGTCGGGATTCTGGAACACCATGCCCGCGGTCGAACGAATGTCGTAAACCAGCTCGGGGTCGGACGCGTCCATGCCGTTGATGCGTACCGTGCCCGCATCGGGCTGCAACAGTGCATTCAGATGCTTGGCAAACGTCGACTTACCCGACCCATTGCCACCGAGGATGCAGAAAAACTCCCCGTCCTCGATGTTCAGATCGATGCCATCGAGCGCCGGTGTGGCACCGTCATAACTAAAGGAAACGCCCCGACACTCAATCATGCGCGGCCTTTGACCTGGTCCTTCTTGGGCGTGATGAGATTAGAGACCGCCTTGTACACCGCCAGCGTCAACACCGAGTTAAGCACGGTCTTGATAAGGTTGAACGGCAGCACGGCGGGAATCATGAGCGGGGCGATCACATCGACCGAGCCATACCAGAACCAAACGCCAATGGTAAGGTTTGCGACCATAGACAACGCCGTAGCGGCAATGACGCCGAGCACCAGGCCAATCACAGCACCCTTATAGGTGTGCATCTTCTGGTACACGATAGCCGCGGGCAGAATGTAGCCCAGCGTAGCCACCAGGTTCATAAGTGCGCCGACCCAATCGCCCGTGGTAAGCGCATGGATAACAATCACCATGGCGGCAACAGCAGTGCCGGCGCCAGGACCATACGCAAAACCGCACACCATCGCCGGCACCAGCGACGGGTCATACGTCAAAAACGGCGCCGAAGGAAGGATGGGCAGCTGCACGTACATAAACAGGGCGCCCAGGGCGCACATCAGCGCCATGGTAACGAGCTGTTTGGTGCTCCACCTATTCGTGTTCTCAAAATGGATATGCTGCGACTGTTCAGACATAAGATCACCTGCCTCTTTCATCCGGACTCTAACCGTTGGTACTGGAATCTCACCAGTTCAGCCGGCATGCGAACCAACGCACACACGGGTCGCGGACTCATCGGCTCGGTCGCAGACGCCTCGCCTGCGCCACAGTACCCCTTTGGCACCGCCCAATTTACCGCCAGTGGGGAATTCCACCCCGCCCTGAAACAGCACTTGCAAGTGTAGCACGAGCAATCGCTCGCGCAAGTATGCCGAGGGTAATTTGTCGCGGGAGAAACGGAATCCTTGATTATCGACTTTATCCGAACACCTCCCACATTCAT
>NZ_QSPG01000037.1:0-9035 GCF_003436395.1 Collinsella sp. TM06-3
TTTGCTCAATGTGTTCGGCTGAGATCGGAAATCAACCCGCGTGTCACAGCGGAGCTGATTCAGTTGAGATTGCCTGAACATTCCGCCCCT
The DNA here is from genome assembly GCF_003436395.1 of Collinsella sp. TM06-3. Lineage (NCBI taxonomy): Bacteria > Bacillati > Actinomycetota > Coriobacteriia > Coriobacteriales > Coriobacteriaceae > Collinsella > Collinsella sp. TM06-3. The sequence goes on from NZ_QSPG01000037.1 coordinate 91, forward strand.
CTTTACGCCCTCGGGTATACTCAAAAGCTACTGATTCGATTTGATACCCAGCAACAGCAGAGGGGATAGTATATGTGCGGTTTTGTCGGTTTTGTCGGTGGGACGGATAACCAATCCGAGGTGCTCACCAAGATGATGGACCGCATCGTCCATCGTGGTCCCGACATGGGCGGCCAGTTTATCGACGGCCGCGTTGCCCTCGGCTTCCGCCGCCTGTCGATCCTCGACCTGACCGAGGCTGGCGCCCAACCTATGGCCAACGAGGACGGTAGCGTCGTCATTGTCTTCAACGGCGAGATCTACAACTTCCAAGAACTCCGTTCCGAGCTCGAGGCCAAGGGCTACAAGTTCCACTGCGGCGCCGACACCGAGAGCCTTCTGCACGGCTACGAGGAGTGGGGCGAGGCAGTACTCGATCGCTTGCGCGGTATGTACGCCTTCGTCATCTGGGACAAGAAGAAGAACAAGCTTTTTGGCGCCCGTGATATCTTTGGCATCAAGCCGCTCTACTACTATCCCATGGCCGATGCGGGTGACGGCGCTCCGGGCGTGCTCTTTGGTTCCGAGATCAAGAGCTTCCTGGACTACCCGCACTTCCACAAGGCGGTCAACAAAAAGGCCCTGCGTCCGTACATGACGCTGCAGTATTCGGCAACCGAGGAGACCTTCTTCGAGGGTGTCTACAAGCTGCCGCCGGCGCACTACTTTACCGTCGATATCCCGACCGGCAAGATGAACATCGAGCGCTACTGGGATTGCGATTACTCTGCCGTCGAGAAGCCGTTCGAGGAGTACGTCGACGAGCTGGACGAGGTCGTGCACGAGAGCGTCGAGGCCCATCGCATCGCCGACGTCAAGGTCGCGTCGTTCCTCTCCGGTGGCGTCGACTCCAGCTACATCGCCGCTTGCCTCATGCCCGACAAGACCTTCTCGGTGGGCTTCGATTACAAGAATTTCAACGAGACTAACTACGCCAAGGAACTTTCCGATAAGCTCGGCGTCGAGAACGTTCGCAAGATGATTACCGCCGACGAGTTCTTCGGTGCGCTCGAGGACATCCAATATCACATGGACGAGCCGCAGTCCAACCTGTCTTCCGTGCCGCTGTGGTTCTTGGCCGAGATGGCCCGCAAGGACGTCACCGTCGTGCTTTCGGGCGAAGGCGCCGACGAGCTCTTTGGCGGCTACGCCTACTACGAGGACACGGTCCCGGTCCGCAAGTACAAAAAGATGGTGCCGCTGCCCATCCGTCGCGCGCTCGGTAACCTGGCGTTGCATATGCCGTACTTCAAGGGACATAACTTCCTGGTCAAGGGTGCCGAGATCCCTGAGAAGTCGTTCCTGGGACAGGCTCTGGTTTGGCCGGAGCGCGAGGTCGACGGCGTGCTCAAGCCCGAGTACAACACCGGCGACGGCGCCTTTGAGCTTGCTGCACCCATCTATGCGCGCGTGAAGGGCCAGCCCGAGCTGGTCAAGAAGCAGTACCTGGACATGAACATGTGGCTCCCAGGCGACATTCTGCTCAAGGCCGACAAGATGTGCATGGCGCACTCGCTGGAGCTGCGCGTGCCCTTCCTGGACCGCAAAGTCATGGAGTTCGCCGAGCACATTCCCGATCGCTACCGCATCAACGAGAATGGCAACAAACAGGTACTCCGCCACGCTGCCAACAAGTCGCTGCCCGATGAGTGGGCCACCCGTCCCAAGGTGGGCTTCCCGGTGCCGATTGTCTACTGGCTGCGCGAGCAAAAGTGGTACGACTATGTCAAGGAGTACTTCACCGCGCCGTGGGCAAGCGAGTTCTTCGATACCGACGAGCTCATGCACCTGCTCGATCTGCACTTTGCGGGCAAGGGCGATTTCCAGCGCAAGATCTATACGCCGCTCGTGTTCCTGGTGTGGTACAAGCGCTTCTTTATCGACGAGGACCAGCCCGCCGTTCAGGCTGCCTAGCCTCGGCTTACGAACGCCTGCGCGTAACGGCTCCTCCGGGAGCCGTTTTTGCGTGGGTGCGTTTCAGTTACTATAAAAACCGTCCCTGCCAAATGGCTGAGAAAGGTGAAAGATGCACCATTCGGATTCCGCGACCGTGACCACGGTCGATACGCTTGCCAAGCTTCTCGATGTGTGCGGCGAGCTGCGCGCATCAGAGCAGGTTGACGAGCGTGCCGTGACCGGCTGTGCGTTTGATTCGCGCGCGGTTTCGGCAGGTGACGTGTTCTTTTGCAAAGGCGCTGCCTTTAAGCCCGCGTTTTTGAGCATGGCGCTCGATGCGGGCGCCGTCGCATTTGTGTGCGAAGAGTCGCTGGTCGAGTCTCTGGAGCCGCTGGCGCAGGAGAGCGGTGCTGCGATGCTGGTTGTTGATAGCGTTCGCACGGCCATGGCCCTGTTGCCGCCGGAGGTCTACGACCGTCCCGACCACGACGTCAAGATCGTGGGTATCACCGGTACCAAGGGAAAGACCACGACCGCTTTTATGCTCCAGTCCATCATCAAAGCGGCGGGCGAGTCCTGCGGCATGATCGGCTCGGTGAGTACCGACGATGGCATCGAGTGCTACGAGAGCACCAATACTACGCCCGAGGCCCCAGAGGTCTGGCGCCATATCGCCAACTGCCGCACGTCAGGTCGCCAGTCCATGGTCATGGAGGTCTCGAGCCAGGCGCTCAAGTACCAACGCGTCGAGAATCTGCCGTTTGACGTGGCGTGCTTCCTCAACATCGGCCGTGACCACATCTCACCGATCGAACACCCCACGTTTGAGGATTATTTTGAGAGCAAACTCAGGATCTTTGACCAGGCAAAGACCGCCGTGGTGAATCTGGGCACCGAAGAGGTTGACCGTGTGTTGGAGGCAGCGTCGACGGCCGAGCGCTTGGTGACCGTTGGCGTCGAGCATCCCGAGGCAAGCCTGTGGGCGAGCGATGTGCGCATGGTCGGCTTTAACATCGAGTTTAACCTGCATGGCCTGTGTGCCGACGAGTCCGAGGCGGGGGAGAAGGTCCTGCTGGGCATCGCGGGCGACTTTAACGTGGAAAACGCGCTGGTCGCTATCGCCGCTGCGCGCGAGATCGGCATCGGTATCGAGGCTATCAAGAAGGGCCTCTCCAAACTGCGTGTGCCGGGCCGTATGGAGGTCGTGGAGTCGAAGGACGGCCGCGTGATCTGCGTCGTTGACTATGCGCACAACCAGCTTTCGTTCCGTTCGCTTTTCTCGTCGGTCAAGCGCGCGTTTCCCGCTAGTCCAGTCATTGCAGTGTTTGGCGCTGCCGGCGGCAAGGCGCAGGAGCGCCGCGAGCAGCTTCCGCGCGAGGCCGCACCATATTCCGACCTGATGATCTTTGCCAACGAGGACCCGGCTCACGAGGACCCGATGAAGGTCTGTCGCGAGCTTGCCGAGCATGTTCCCGACGATACGCCGAACAAGATCATCCTCGACCGCGAAGCCGCTGTGCATGCGGCGTTCAAGGCGGCGCGCGAGGAGTACGTCAACCCCGATGCTCCCACCATTGTCTTGCTGCTGGCAAAGGGTGACGAGGAGCTCATGCACGTGGGCGACGAGTTCGTGCCCATCGAGAGCGACCTTTCGCTGGCCAATCGCCTGATCGATGTTACCCAGTTTGACTAATGAACCATGATGGCGGCGGCGCCCTGAGTGCGCTGTCGCCATAAGCGTGTTCCCTCAATCAAAACATGCCGTCCAAGTCCAAACCCTTCTACGTAAACGGAGTAACCATGTCCCACAACACCCTGCCGACCGTTGCCGAGCTTTCGGGCGAGATGCGCGAGCGCTTGGCCAAGGTCAAGTACGTCTTTACCGACCTGGATGCCACGATGCTCGCGCCCGGCTCGTGCGTGCTGCGCGACAACGACGGTAACCCCTCGACCAAACTCGTCGAGGCCGTCGTGGCACTTGCCCGCGCTGGTATTCAGGTGGTTCCCACCTCGGGCCGCAACCGTACCATGATCCACGAGGATGCGCGCGTGCTCGGCCTCAACTCCTACATCGGTGAGATGGGCGGCCTGGTCATGTACGACCTCAAAGCCAACGATTGGGAGTATCTGACTGGCGACATGCCTTACGACCCCGCCTGCGGCCTTACTCCGCACCAGGTGATCGAGCAGACCGGCGTGTGCGAGAAGATTCTTGCCCGCTGGCCGCACAAGATCGAGTATCACAACGACATGTCGACCGGCTACAAGTACCGCGAGGTCACCGTCGGCATGCGCGGCGATGTGCCCGACAATGAGGTCCAGGCCATCCTGGACGAGGCCGGCTGCGGCCTGGTGTGGGCCTGTAACGGTCACCTGACGCATCTGTCCAAGCCGACGACGCTCGAGCTCGATCGCGTCGAGGACGGTCGCGCGTTTAACATCAATCCCGCCGGCCTCAACAAGGGCGTTGCCATCGCGCGCTTCTGCGAGCACCTGGGGATTGAGCGCGAGGAGACGCTCGCGCTCGGCGATTCCGAGTCCGACTTCTACATGGCCGATCACGTGGGCACGTTCTGCCTGGTCGAGAATGGCCTGACGAGCGCCGGCGCGCCCGAGTTCCTGGCTGCTTGCGAGAACGCTTTCGTTACGCGCGGCAAAATTGTCGACGGTTGGGCGGCGACGGCAGAGCTGCTGGTCGCGGCGCGTTCGTAGCGCGGCGTCGCCGCACTTGGACATGTCTTTTCGAGAGAGACTGGTGAGGTAATGTCCGATATCGAGAATCCGACAGGCGACACGCGCCCGATTGGCGTGTTCGATTCTGGTTTGGGCGGTCTGACGGTTGCGCGCGCCATCGCGACGGTGCTGCCGCACGAGTCCGTCTACTACTTCGGCGACACCAAACGCTGCCCCTACGGCACGCGCACCGAGGATGAGGTGCGCTCGTTTGCGTTGCAGGCGGGCCGTTGGCTGTCGAAGCACGACGTCAAGATTATGGTCATCGCCTGCAACACGGCGACAGCTGCGGCCTTGCGTCTGGCCCAGCAGGTGCTCGACGTTCCCGTGATCGGCGTGATCGCGCCGGGTGCCCGTGCGGCAATCAACAGCACCCGTTCGCGTCGCGTGGGCGTGCTCGCCACCAACCTCACCATTCGCTCGGGCGCCTACACGCGCGCCATTCAGGATCTAGATGCCGGCGTCGATGTATACGGTTGTCCTGCCTCGAGCTTTGTCGAGGTTGTCGAACACGAGCTCGCCTCGGGTGCACATCTGCAGGAACAGTGGCTCGAGAACGAGGACATCTTCGATACGCCTGCCGTGCGTGCGCTGGTGGGTGCCACGGTTGAGCCGCTGCGCGACCACGGTATCGATACCGTGGTGCTCGGCTGTACGCATTTTCCGCTGTTGGTGGGACCTATCCGGCATGCGCTGGGGCCTGGGGTGCGCGTCGTAAGTTCCGCCGAGGAGACCACGCGCGAGCTGACCGATATCCTCACGCGCCGCGAGCAGCTGGCGGGCGACGCCGCCGAGCCGCAGCATCGTTTTGCCACGACGGCCGATAACATTGCCGAGTTTGCGGTGGCGGGCAGCTTTATCTTTGGTCAGCCGCTCAAGAGCATCGAACATATCGATATCGATGAGCTGAAATAGATGTAAGGCAGCCGCCAAAGCCTTCGCCACATCTTTTGCCGAAAGGATATTTCTATGGAGTACATGCAGGTTAACCGCGCCAACGGCCGCGCCGTCGATGAGCTGCGCCCCATCAAGCTTACTCGCGGCGTTATGAAGCACGCCCACGGTTCGTGCCTGGCCGAGTTTGGCGATACGCGCGTGCTGTGCGCTGCCACCATCGAGGAGGGCGTGCCGGGCTGGCGCAAGGGCGCCAAGGCCGGTTGGGTAACGGCGGAGTACGCCATGCTGCCGGCATCGACCGGCAAGCGCTGCAAGCGCGAGCACGCCAACCGCAAAGGCCGCTCCATGGAGATCGAGCGCCTCATTGGTCGCAGCCTGCGTACCGTCGTCAACATGAAGGCGCTCGGCGAGTACACCGTCACCGTCGACTGCGACGTGATCCAGGCCGATGGCGGTACGCGTACGGCGAGCATTACCGGCGCCTGGGTGGCGCTGCACGACGCCCTCGCCATGTGGGTCGAGGCAGGCAAGATCGAGCGCATCCCGCTTACCGGCCAGGTGGCTGCCATCTCTATGGGCGTTGTCGACGGCAATACGCTGCTTGACCTCGATTATTCCGAGGACAGCCACGCCGAAGTCGACATGAACCTCGTCGCCACCGACACCGGCGAGATGATCGAACTTCAGGGTACCGGCGAGCAGGCGCCCTTCGACCGTAAGCGTCTCAACGCCCTACTCGACCTGGGCGACAAGGGCGTTGCCGAGCTCATCGAGCTTCAGCGCCAAGCCCTCGCCTAACCTGCCAAAAAGGGATGTTAATTTTGGTAGGTTTTATCTGGGAAAACGTCGAAGTATAAGGTTTCTGTCGCTAGGGAGGGGAGAGGGCTCGAGGCCAGTTTCCCTTGGGCGGCATTGCTATAGAGACAAGGAAGCCAGTCATGGCACTAGAGAAGATCGATATCGACACCCTCGACCCGGCGGCGACCATCGTCGTGGCAACGGGCAATGCCCATAAGCTCACCGAGATCGAGGCCATTTTGGGCAAGGTCATGCCCGAGGTTCGCTTTGTGGCGTTGGGTCAGCTGGGTGATTTTGAGGACCCCGAGGAAAACGGCACGACGTTTTTGGAGAACGCCATCATCAAGGCGCAGGCCGCGGTAGAGGAGACGGGGCTTATGGCCATCGCCGACGATTCGGGCCTGGTCGTTGATGCCCTGGACGGTGAGCCGGGCGTGTACAGCGCACGCTATGCGGGCGTGCACGGCGACGATGCCGCCAACAACGCCAAGCTCCTCGTGAATCTGGAGGGCGTGGCCGACGAGGACCGCACCGCGCGTTTTATGAGCGTCGTCGCGCTTATCGACACGGACGGCCTGGTCACTTATGGCGAGGGCGCCTGTGAGGGCGTCATTGCGCACGAGGGCCGCGGCGATTACGGCTTTGGCTATGATCCGCTGTTCCTGCCGGTCGACACGCCGGGCAAGACTATGGCCGAGCTTACGACGGACGAGAAGAACGCCATTAGTCATCGCTTCCATGCGCTCGAGCACTTGTCTTCCAAGCTGACGGGCGAGGAGTAGGCCGTGCGTGCGGTGGTGCAGCGCGTGCTCAACGCCGGCGTGACGGTCGACGGCGAGTGCGTGGGCTGCATTGGACGCGGCTACCTGGTGTTGCTTGGCGTGGGCCACGGCGATACGCGCTCCGAGGCTGATAAGCTGTGGGGCAAGCTCCGCGGCCTGCGCATCAACGAGGATGAGAACGGCAAGACCAATCTGGCGCTTGCCGATGTCGACGGTGAGGTGCTCGTGGTGTCGCAGTTCACGCTGTTTGCCGACTGCCGTCATGGTCGCCGTCCGTCCTTTACGGATGCCGGCGCGCCCGATGTGGCCAACGAGCTCTATGAGTACTTCCTGACGCTGGTGCGCGAGGACGTCGAGCATGTGGCGCACGGCATCTTCGGCGCCGACATGAAGGTCAGCCTCGTCAACGACGGCCCGTTTACCATCGTTCTCGATACGGACAACCTGTAAGCAGTCAATTTGGGACGGGGCTTATTTAGCTACTTGCGTATGGCGGCAGCAGGGTGCTATAGTATTAGAGTTTTGTCTATCTTAGGGGTATTATCCCCTTTTTGAATTGCACCTTCTGGAGGCCCTGTTCATGGAAGAGATGGAAGTCAATCACGTCGACGACATCCACGAGAAGCTGACCGATATGGTGGGCGATCGCGTTAAGGTGAAGGCCAACATGGGCCGCACCCGCGTCGTCGAGCGCATGGGCACCATCAAGAGCGTCCACCCCGCCGTCTTTATCGTCGAGGTTGACGAACGTCGCGGGCGCAAGTCGCGTCAGTCCTACCAGTATATCGATGTCCTCACCGGGCAGGTCGAGCTGTTCGACCCCGAGAGCGGTGAGCACATTTTTACCCCGCTCGGCAATCAGCTCGAGGAGCACTAACGGTGACCGATCGGTCCCTGACTCTTTCCGCGCCGGCAAAGATTAACCTCTACCTGGGGGTTCATACCGAGCGCGATGACCGCGGCTACCACAGGGTCGATTCCCTGATGGCAGCCGTCGGTCTTTCCGATTCCGTGACGGTCGCGCCGGCGCAGGCGCTGACCGTCCAGACGGTTCCGGCATCAGATTTTCCCATGCAAAAGAATACGGCGTATCGGGCTGCGGTTGCTATGGCCGAGCATTATGGTCGCGAGGCAAACATCTGCGTGACGATTGAGAAGCGTATTCCATTGTGCGCCGGCTTGGGCGGCCCCTCGACGGATGCGGCCGCGGTCATTGTCGCCTTGGCGGAGCTCTGGGGAATTGATCGCACCGACCCCGCGCTCGACGACATTGCGCGGGGTATTGGTGCTGACGTCCCGTTCTTTTTGCACGCGAGCCTTGCGTTCTACGTAGGTGGGGGAGACGTGCTGGCAACTGAGTATCCCGCGCTGCCCGCAACGCCCGTCGTGTTGGTCAAGCCGCGCGAGGCAAGCGTTTCAACAATTGAAGCCTATCGACGTTTTGACGAGGCTCCGGTGCCTGCAGACAAGCCCGGCGCGATAGCTTCTGCCTTGCATGCTGGTGATGCCGAGACGGCATATGCGCTCATCCATAACAACCTAGGTGTCATTTCCGCACAGATGGAGCCGCAGATTCAAATGGTTCTCGATTGGCTGCGTAAACAGGACGGCACCGTTGCTGTAGATGTGTGCGGATCGGGTGCCTGCTCATTTGCCATTTGCGACACCGCCGCCACGGCCGAAAGGCTTGCCGACGCTGCCCTGCAAAACGGCTGGTGGTCCTGCGCGACGGAGCTCATTCCCAACACGGTTCGCATCGAAGGGTTGATTTCCGATCTCAGCCGAACACATTGAGCAAAT
>NZ_QSPG01000038.1:0-8885 GCF_003436395.1 Collinsella sp. TM06-3
TATTTGCTCAATGTGTTCGGCTGAGATCGGAAATCAACCCTCACCGACCGGGCGCAGGGTTACCTCCCAAATCGTCCTCGCGCATGGCCGGCATTTGTCCTGCTCCTGCGGAGCTGCGGACAAACGCCGGCCTGCGCTGCGGAAAGATTTGGGAGGTAACCCTGCGCCCGGCCTGCGGCTACTATGGGGCCGACGCACCAACTTGAGATGCTGCGCATACAAAATTGGAAGGGTCTGAATTGCACTTTGTTGGGATGGGCTCGTTTCCCCATGGGAACTTTGCTTGGCAGGACTCTAATTTAAATTCAGCATAAACAGGGGCACCCTCTTTGAGGACGCCCCTGTTCTGGCTTGTTTGCGGTTGTCGACGCGATACTTTGCCTCGTCTTGCCTTATGCCAAGAACTCCTTGGTGGTCGCCACGATGTTGGCGGCGTCCAGGCCGTACTTGTGCAGGAGCTCGGCGCCCGGGCCGGACTCGCCAAAGGTATCGTTGACGCCGATCTTCTTGAGCGGCGTCGGGCACTGCTCGCACAGGACGTCGGCAACGGCGCTGCCCAGGCCACCGATCACAGAGTGCTCCTCGACGGTCACGACGTGGCCGGTCTTGGTGGCGCTCTTGACGATCAGGTCGGCATCGATGGGCTTGATGGTGTGCATGTTGATGACCTCGGCGTCGATGCCCTCGGCAGCGAGCTGCTCGGCGGCCTCGAGAGCCTCGCCGACCATCAGGCCGCAGGCGATGATGGTCACATCGGCGCCCTCGCGCATGACAATGCCCTTACCCAACTCGAACTTGTAGGTCTCGGGGTCGTTGATAACCGGCGAGGCCAAACGGGCGAAGCGCATGTACACCGGACCGTCGCACTCGTAGGCGGCGCGCGTCACGGCGCGGGCCTCCACGTCGTCGGCGGGAACAATTACGGTCATGCCGGGGATGACGCGCATGAGGGCGATATCCTCGCAGCACTGGTGCGTGGCGCCGTCCTCGCCCACCGAGATGCCGGCGTGCGTGGCACCGATCTTAACGTTGAGGTGCGGGTAGCCGATGGAGTTGCGGACCTGCTCAAAGGCGCGACCGGCAGCGAACATGGCAAAGGTACTCGCGAAGGCAACACGACCAGTGGTCGCGATACCGGCGGCGACGCCCATCAGGTTGCTCTCGGCGATACCCACGTCGAAGAAGCGGTCGGGGCAAGCGGCCTTAAACTTACCGGTCTGCGTGGCGGCGGCCAGGTCGGCGTCGAGGACCACAAAGTCATCGTGCTCGTTGGCGAGCTCGACGAGGGCCTCGCCGTAGCTTACACGCGTGGCGATTTTCTTGACGTCTGCCATCCTAGAGCTCCTCTCCGGCGGCCGTGAGCTCTGCCATGGCCTGCTCAAACTGTTCATCGTTGGGGGCCTTGCCGTGCCAACCAACCTGGTTCTCCATAAAGGACACGCCCTTGCCCTTCAGGGTCTCGGCGATAATGGCGGTCGGCTGGCCCTTGGTAGCGCGAGCCTCGGCAAAGGCGGCGCGGATCTGATCGAAATCGTTGCCGTCGGCAAGCTCCACCACGTGGAACTTAAAGGCGCGGAACTTGTCGGCGAGCGGCATGGGGTCGTTGACCTCCTCGACGGGACCGTCGATCTGCAGGCCGTTGTGGTCGACGATCACACAGAGGTTGTCGAGCTGCTGGTTGCCGGCAAACATGGCGGCCTCCCAAACCTGGCCCTCCTCGCTCTCGCCATCGCCCAGCAGGGCGTACGTGCGATAAGTATCGCCCCAGTGCTTGGCGGCAACGGCCATGCCCACGGCGGCGGAGATGCCCTGGCCGAGCGAACCGGTGGACATGTCAACGCCCGGAGTGTCGTTCATGTTGGGATGGCCCTGCAGGTGGCTGCCGATATGGCGCAGCGTCTTGAGGTCCTCTTTGGGGAAGAACCCGCGCTCGGCGAGCACGGCGTACAGGCCCGGAGCGCAATGGCCCTTGGAGAGCACAAAACGGTCGCGATCGGCCTTGCGGGGATCGGACGGGTCGACGTTCATTTCCTCAAAGTACAGATAGGTCATGATGTCGGCAGCGCCGAGCGAACCGCCCGGATGGCCGGACTTGGCAGCGTGCACGCCGGTGACGATGCCCTTCCTTACCTCGTTGGCAACCTTTTTGAGCTCTTCGTCGCTCATTGTGCCTTCCTTTCATCCTCTTTAGACAAGATGCGCACGACATGGAAAGGTAATCCCAACCCAGCCGCGATGCACGTACGTCCTTCATTATGCTGGAAACTGATGGCTTTACCAGACTTTTTATCATTATTTGAGCAATTGAGCAGGCAGAACCGCTGATGAAACGGTTTATCAATGTGAACGTCTTTTGGATGGGACGCGGTCGGCCCTACGCGCTAATGTCCTTGAATCCCTCGCCGAAAGCTTCCGTAACGTCGGCGACCGTCACGATGGCGTGAGGATCGCGCTCGCGCACGATCGTCTTGAGGGTATTGAGCTCTCGACGGCTCACGATGACCATGATCACCGGCTTCTCGGCACCCGAATACATGCCAGTCGCCTTAAACTTGGTACAACCACGACCCAGGCCATACATGATATCGGCAGCGATATCAGGGAACTTGTCCGAGATGATGAGTACCATACGGCGTTTGTTGCCACCATCGACCACGGCATCGATCACGTAGCCGCTAATGACCATCGAAAGGCCTGCATATAGTGCATTTTCGACTGAAAAGACCGGAGCCGACAGCGCGCATACGGCAACATCGATCGCCATGACGGTCGAGCCCACGGGCAGCGAGGTATTACGCGAGATGATTTGGCCAATCGTGTCCGAGCCGCCGGTGTTGGCGCCGGCGCGCAGCACCATGCCGTAACCGATGCCTGTAATAATGCCGCCCCACATGGCAGGGAGCATCAGGTCCGCATCCGCCAGAGGTGCTACAAACGGGGCGAACAGATCGGTAAAGAAGCCCAGCAGCACAAAGCCCGTCGCGGTCTGCACCACGTAGAACATGCCGCCCTCGCGCATAACGACCAGCAACAGCAAGGCGTTCATCACGATCGTCTGAATACCAACGGGAAGCGATATGCCGCGCGATGCGCCGACCGCCTGGATAATGGTGGCAAGGCCCGTAACACCACCGGCAGCAAGGCCGTTGGGAATCAAAAACAGGTCGGTCGCAATAGCGGCCAGAGCGCACCCCAACATAATCTGGGGCAGGTCGTGAAAGAAGTTCATCGATAGAATGCGCTTGATGTCCAGACGATATGCCATGCTACCTCCCTCAAAAAAGCGCACCCAAACGGATGCGCTTCGAACTTCTTGCTGTATTCGATTCTACCGATTCGCCGAACAAAAACCACCCCTGCGCAGGGTTTGCTTTGGATACAAAACCACCCTGCTCGGAGGGTTTTATCCATTTCCACATAAACCGGGCGGTTTATGCAGATGGGATCTCCGCGTCAGCGTTGCCAGTGGCCCAGCGATGGTAGCCAATAACAAACGGGTCCAGGTCGCCATCGTCAAGAACCGCCTCGACGTTGCTGGTCTCAACGCCCGTGCGTAGGTCCTTAACCATCTGATACGGGTAGAGCACGTAGCTGCGGATCTGGTTGCCAAAACCAATCGTGGTTTTGGGTCCGCGAATCTCATCCAGGGCCTCGGCGCGCTTCTCGAGCTCAATCTCGTACAGGCGAGCCTTGAGGATCTGCATGCACGCGGCCTTGTTCTGGATCTGGCTGCGCTCGTTTTGGCAGGTGACCACAATGCCGCTGGGGAAATGCGTCACGCGCACGGCGGAGTCGGTGGTGTTCACGCCCTGACCGCCCGGGCCGCTCGCGTGGTACACGTCCACGCGGATGTCATCGGGGCTGATCTCGATATCGATATCATCGGGTAGCACGGGGATGACCTCGACGCCGGCGAACGTGGTCTGGCGGCGTTTCTTGTCGTCGGTGGGGCTAATGCGCACCAAGCGGTGGACGCCGGCCTCGGCGCGCAGCATGCCAAATGCGTCCTTGCCCTCGACGGTAAAGGTCGCGCGGTCGATGCCGATGACCTCAGCAGCGGGGCAGTCGTTAATCGTGACCTTCCAGCCGCGACGCTGGCAGTACTTCATGTACATCTTAAAGAGCATGAAGGTCCAGTCCTGGGCCTCCAGACCACCCTGTCCGGGCTTGATGGTCACAATGGCATCGCCGTGATCGAACTCACCGGTAAACCAGCTCGAAAGCTCAAGCTCATCGATGGCACGGGCCAGGCGCTCAGCCGTGGCTGTAGCCTCCTCGCGAAGGGCGGCGGCATCGGGGTCATCCCCCATCTCCTCGGCAAGCTCCAGCGCGGCGCGGGCATCGGAAAGCTCGCCGCGCGCGTTGTCCACGGCAGCGATATCTTCCTTGGTGCGCGCGATTTCCTCCATGGTGGCACGGGCGGCGTCGGCGTCATCCCAAAAGCCGGGGGCCACGCTTTTGGCCTCGAGCTCGGTCACGCGCGTGCGCTTTTCGTCCAAGTGGAGATACGACTCGACCTCGCCGAGCCGGTCCGCAAACGCGTCCAGCTCGGCGGGCGTTACCTCTAAAGCCTCAGCCATTAACGATTCCTGCCGTGGCAGTACTTAAACTTCTTGCCGCTACCGCAGGGGCACGGGTCGTTGCGGCCCACGTTGACGTACGGATCGTCGCTCTCGGACTTGCGATAGGTGGTCACCTTGCCACCGTTGTTGACGGCAGCCGGACCACCCTGGACAGCCGTGCGGGCCTGCACCTGCGCCTGCTTGCGCAGCACCGAGTCGCCGTTGTCACCATCGACCTCGGCAGGACCGGAGAAGTGCGCACCCTCGAGCGCGGGCTCCTCCTTGTGCTCCACGGCACGCGGGGCAGCCTTGATCTCGATGCGCAGAACCGTGCGCAGGTAATCCTCGTACATGGTGTCGACGAGGATCTGGAACGCGCCGTAGGCCTCGGTCTTGTACTCGACCAGCGGGTCGCGCTGGCCAAAGCCGCGCAGGCCGATGCCGGTCTTGAGGTAGTCCATCTCCTGCAGGTAGTTCATCCAGCGGGTATCGATGACGCGCAGCATGACCTGGGTGTTGAGCTCGCGCATCAGGTCCTCGCCCAAGCGCTCGGCCTTCATGTTGTAGCACTTCTCTACGTAAGCCAGGACATCGGCAGCCAGAGCCTCATAATCCTCGTCGGGGAACTTCGGCGTATCGATGTGGCCGGTGAGCTCCACAACCCACTTGCGCAGGCCCTCCAGGTCGCGCTCGCCATCGTGACTGTCCTTGGTGCAGAACTCCTGAACGCAGCGGTACACGGTGTCGTGCATGACCTCGGTGATGTGGTCGGTCAGGTCCTTGCCGTCCAGAATCTTATTGCGCTCAGCGTAGATGACCTGGCGCTGCTTGTTCATGACGTCGTCGTACTCAAGGACGCTCTTGCGCATGGAGAAGTTGATGCTCTCGACCTTGTGCTGGGCGCTCTCGACGGCCTTGGAGATGATCTTGTGCTGGATGGGCATGTCGTCGCCCATGTCGGCCGTGACCATCATCTTGGAGACGCGGTCCATCTTGTCGCCACCGAACAGGCGCATGAGGTCGTCCTCGAGCGACAGGTAGAACTGGGTCTCGCCCGGATCGCCCTGACGGCCGGAGCGGCCGCGCAGCTGGTTGTCGATACGACGGGACTCGTGGCGCTCGGTGCCGATAACGGTCAGGCCGCCGGCGGCAAGCACGCGCTCGCGCTCGGCCTTGCAGGTCTCCTTGGCCTCGGCGTTAAACTGCTCAAGCTGCTCGGGCGTCACGTCCTCCATGGTCAGGCCCTCGTACTCAAGGCGCTCGCGCACCAGCTCGTCGGGGTTGCCGCCCAACAGGATGTCGGTACCACGACCGGCCATGTTGGTAGCGATGGTCACGGCGCCGTAGCGTCCGGCCTGGGCAACGATATGAGCCTCGCGCTCATGGTGCTTGGCGTTGAGGACCTCGTGCGCGATGCCGCGCTTGGTAAGGGCGGCCGACAGCTTCTCGGAGCTCTCGATGGAGACGGTGCCCACCAGGACCGGCTGGCCCTTGGCGTGACGCTGCTCGACATCGTCGGCGACGGCGTTGTACTTGGCCTGAATGGTACGGTACACCAGGTCCTCGTGGTCAACACGCTGAACGGGTTTGTTGGAGGGGATGACCTCGACGGGCAGCTTGTAGATCTCGCGGAACTCGGCATCCTCGGTGAGTGCCGTACCGGTCATGCCGGAGAGCTTGTCATACAGACGGAAGTAGTTCTGCAAGGTGATAGTGGCCAGCGTCTGGTTCTCCTCGCGTACAAGCACGCCCTCTTTGGCCTCGATGGCCTGGTGCAGGCCCTCGGAGTAACGGCGGCCTTCCATAATGCGGCCGGTGAACTCGTCGACGATCTTGACCTCGCCGTTGGTGACCACATACTGCTTGTCGCGGTGGAACATGTACTGGGCCTTCAGCGCCTGCTGCAGGTGGTTGACCAGCTGGCCGGAGAGATCGGCATAGATGTCATCGATACCCAGGCGGCGCTCGATCTTCTTAAGACCGCGCTCGGTGGCAGCGATGGTGTGCTTGGCCTCGTCCATGACGTAGTCGCCCGTGGGTTCAACGTCCTCGGTGGCGGTAAGCATGTCGTGCGACACGTCCTCGCCGCGCTCAAGGCCACGCACGGCACGCGCGAAGTCCTTGTAGGTACTGGCGGACTTGGTGCCAGCGCCCGAGATGATCAGCGGGGTGCGAGCCTCATCGATCAGGATGGAGTCAACCTCGTCGACGATGGCGTAGTTGTGGCCGCGCTGCACGCGCTGCTCGGGACGGGTAACCATGTTGTCGCGCAGGTAGTCGAAACCGAACTCGGAGTTGGTACCGTAGGTGACGTCTGCCTGGTAGGCCGGGCGCTTAAGCTCGAGCGGCATGTTGTTCTGGAGCAGACCGACGGTCATGCCCAGGTACTTGTAGATGCGGCCCATCCACTCGGAGTCGCGCTTGGCAAGGTAATCATTGACAGTAACGACGTGCACGCCCTTGCCGGCAATAGCGTTGAGATAGCCGGCCAACGTGGAGACGAGGGTCTTGCCTTCGCCAGTCTTCATCTCGGCGATGTGGCCCTCGTGCAGTGCCATGGCGCCAATGAGCTGCACGTCAAAGTGGCGCATACCCATGGTGCGCTTGGAAGCCTCGCGCACGGTGGCAAAGGCCTCGGGGAGCATGTCGTCGAGCGACTCACCGTTGGCGTAACGCTCACGGAACTTATCGGTCTGGCCGCGGAGTTCCTCCTCGGTCATCTTCTCAAACTGGGGCTCAAGACCGTTGATCTGGTCGACGATCTTGTAGTAGCGCTTAAGGTCCTTATCGGATCCAAAGGACAGCAGCTTTGACATGAATCCCATGTGGTTTTCCTTTTTGGCCATCGCCCACGCCGTGCAGCTGCGGGCGAGTTAAACACAGATGATTGTACTTTAGCCAAACAAGGCGCGGCCTATACGGTCGACCTCGACCGCCACGTAATAACTATGACCAACCTGCCGCAATGGAACAGGTTTATTTTGGCAGGTTTTATCTGAGCAAACGCCGTCTCTCTGCCATTTGGTGCCACGGGGACAGGTTAGCTTGCGCCAATAAAAAGAAAAGGGCCGCGCACCCAAATGGATGCACGGCCCTCATGCCATGAATGCGAGTGATTCCGCGGCGAGCTATTTACTCAGCAGCCTCGGTGGTCTCGGCCTCGGCAGCGGCCTCCTCGACGGGAGCCTCTGCGGGAGCCTCGGCGGCCTGCTTGGCAGCCTCCTCGGCGAACTTAGCGGCACGCTTAGCCTTCTCGGCAGCCTTAGCCTCAGCGGCGGCCTTGCGAGCGGCCTCGGCCTCAGCAGCCTTGGCGGCCTTGGCAGCCTTGGCCTCCTCAGCCTTCTTGAGCTGGGCGGCAGCGGCGCCACCGAACTTGTCGGCGAAGCGCTGGACGCGTCCACCGGTGTCGACGAACTTCTGCTGGCCGGTGTAGAACGGGTGGCACTCGTTGCAAAGCTCGACCTTCATCTCGGACACGGTAGCGTGCGTCTTGAAGGTGTTGCCGCAGGAGCACGTCACCGTGCACTCGACATACTGGGGATGGATACCCTGCTTCATGGTAGGACTCCTTATTGGTCAGGCGCTGGTTACCGATCAGCGCATAAGGCGTCTTGGTTTCCGACCAAGACAACAAACTCGGCTATGGTACCACGGCGCCGCGTGTCCCACAAAAGGTTCACGGTCTTTTCGGAACGACACGAATCTGACCCATCGAAACACATCTCCACCGTTCCTTCAACTGGGAAAATGCCGTCCCCGGGGCCTGAGAAGGGCCCCGGGGACGTTCGACTGACTGCGGGAACGGCCTTTCCGCTCAATGTGTTCGGCTGAGATCGGAAATCAACCAAACTGAACTAGGTTCAGTTGACATGGTTAAAAACGAGGGGCGACGCTTTTGCGTCACCCCTCGTCCCGGCCGGTTGCTTTAGTTGTACACACGGTAGTTACACTTGAACTGGGTTATGTGTCCATAGTTGGAGCGGTACCAACCCGACGTATAGCTGATTGCCTCTGCGCCTAGATAGTCGTAGCCCTTGTTGTAGCGAAGCTGACGGTAGATCGTGTCGTACTCTGCTACGTAAAACGTGTCTCCAGAGAAGGCTTTGTACCGGTCTTTAACCGTCGAAGCCATGTACGCGGGTTCGACATCGCCTTTCTCTCCGTTGAGCGCATAGACGGGTGCCGCGATTCCGCATAAAGCCGTTGCCACGAGGATGGCGTAGACAGCCATGCGCGACGCGTTGGACTTCAGCTGTTCAAATAGTTTCATGTCATTCACCTTCCTCGTATGTATCGAGGTATTCCTGCTTGAGCGTCTGCGAG
>NZ_QSPG01000039.1:0-8248 GCF_003436395.1 Collinsella sp. TM06-3
TATTTGCTCAATGTGTTCGGCTGAGATCGGAAATCAACCAATTTTTTCAAAGATTTTGAAAGATTCGTTACCTCTAAATAATTAGTCATCTGTTTTTACCTCCGTTAAAATGTCCAAAAGGCGATGTAATTCCTCTGTGGATAGATTTGCCATTCTTGCAGCTTTTATTGCTTCGGTGAGATTGTTTTCTACTTTGCAAATAAGCTGCTCCTTAATCAGTTCTGAACCAGACCCCATTACGAAACATCCACGCCCCTGCACATTTTTAACAAAGCCCTCTTGCTCTAATTCTGTGTATGCCTTTGTCACTGTTAAGACGCTGATCTTTAAGTCTTTGGCAAGTGTTCTAAGGGAGGGCAAAGTTTCTTCGGCTTGAAGCTCGCCAGATAAAATAGCCGCCTTGATCTGCTGTTTAATCTGCTCGTATATGGGGATGCCAGATACATTTGAAATAATCAGTTTCATTGCTGCATCCTCCGTGTGTTTTAACTGTTATGCTGTTTAGTTTAACATTCGAACTAAACGAATCCTTTGATTCCCGATACCTTTTACAGCACTCTTCGACATGTCTAAAAGATAGGAGGTCATCGTAAAATTCCACGTTTAAGTCAACAATGTCAACTTTGTATTGTTCAACCTCTTGAAGATATGACTTCAAAACAGGCAAGGCAAGATACGGCCCCACTGGACTCCATCCTGGGGGAAATACTAAAAGCGTTTTAGGCATATCAACGTCACATCTTTCGCAAATAATTCAATTGAAACACAACTACCATCATAATTGAAAATACACCAAGTCCTGTAACGAGAATTGAGAACATCGCGATGCTCGTGAACAGCGAAACAAGAAGTGTTGAAATAACAACAGCAACCGATTGCAAAGACTCCCTAATTGAAAACAGGCTTATCGATTCAGATCCGTCTCTCGCCAAATCCTGCAGCGATGTTATGAGAAGCACATCTTGAATGGCGTTTCCGGCACCGACGATAAAAAGGAAAATAAACGATATCCCAGACGCATAGCGATAGCCAAACGCCAGATACGCACCGAGCGCAAGATACGTCACAAAACAATATGATTTAACGCAATCGGAACCACTGATTAAACGACCATATATTGTATTTCCGAACAACAGTCCGATTGTAAGACTACTCTGAAGGAATCCGTATTGTATCGATGACGAGTCAAATTGCAATTGCGCTATAGCTGGCAAAAGAGAATTCAGAGAGCCGAATGCCACGCCACTAGAAATATCGATTAATAGGAAACCAATTGCCAAGTGCTTCGCGCTAAGATCACTAAATGCAGTCCTGTTTTTTTCATTTTTGCTTATTCCCTCTTTATCATTAACCTCGATAATCGACGGAACATCTCGCAGCAACCAGAACGACGCGGCAAAAGAAAGCGCGTCTAATGCAAGAACAGCCTCCGCCCCAAATTGAGCGACAACAAAACCGCCGGCAACTGGCCCCAGAACCATCATCAAATTCTGCAGGAACCCAAACGAATTATTAATTACGTCGCGATTGATACTATTCGTATTGGCTCTTAACAACGAGTAAAAGCAGGGCATTTCTACCGTTCGGCAAAGCGATACCGCGCACGTAATAGCAAACATACTCCATTTACTATCAACAAAAATATAGCAAACGAATAATCCCGCGCGAATTAAGTCTGCCAATCTCATGGCCTGCAGTGTCCCGATACCCATCTTCTGAGGCAGCTGCGCGAGCGCAACTGAAAACAGAGAGGGGGCAAATCTGCAGCAGACCATCAAAGCAGTTGCAGAAACATCGTGAGTTACCTCGTAAATCAGCATTGGCAAAGCAATATTCGCACACCAATTGCCTATTTCGCTTATCCCTCTAGCAATATATAGGACCCGAACCGGACGGCTAGCTCTCAATACCGTGAACATCACGATTAACCTCGTATTTCAGGCCTCGTTCATCCCTTAATAGGAATCCATAATCAACCAAGTACCGCCTCAACACGGCATAATCAGGATAGAGCTGTGACAGCACACGATTAACCTGAAGCTCCGTATAACTTGTATTTAATTCAAAGAAAGAGACGGCCCATAGCAGCATGATTCTTTTATAGCTTTCCTTTTTTGGAATTGAAACCAGCTCGCCATTCTTGAGAAATCGTTTTTTAAAGTCTATTAGCTCATCCATTCACATCCTCCATTTCATACGCATCTAATACTAAAAATGCATACGCTTTAGGTCATCGCATTCAGCTTCTTTATTCGAACTAAACTCGAACTAATCTAAATTATTTGCTCAGACACTCTTCGAAAGCTCGTTTTTCACTCTGAGTAAAATGCCCTTCCCAGTCAGTCCACGAACAGGAAGGCAACTCACAACGAGCGGAGTCGAAGCCCTCTGCCGTCGGTCGCTCAAAATGCACGATAACCTTTTCGATATCGCCATCTGTAATCAGGTCAGAATGAATGACCTCGGTTCCATCTTCGAATGTCATATACGGGTACATCACGTAAACCACCTCGCAAACATAAATCCAGTTTAGCATCAAGCTATTGCACCAAAGACAGCAGGCCCCCTTGATGAGTTGATGGTATCTGTTAAATGTCACGTACGATTCACATCTGGTGGGTACCCTGATGGCTACACGAAACGAAGCAGATTTACACCGGGAGGACCCCGTATGGCAACCAAGTACACCGACGCGCCGCGCACGCGCGTCATGACACCGGCCGCGCTCAACAACGGCGTGCACGAGAACCATTCCATCGGACAGACCATGGCCATCGCGCCCAAAAAGGGCCTGTTCGATGACATTTCCATTCCCCAAATCATCGCCGGCGCCGCAGCTGCCGCCACGAGCGTCGCGCTTGCTTCCAAGATCGGCATCGCTGGTTCAGTAATTGGTGCCGCCGTGAGCTCGGTCATCACCGTTGTGTCCTCGCAGGTCTACCGCCACTTTATCTCTGCCAGCGCCGAAGCCCTCAAAGGTACGCACGCCGCCGACAACTACCCCGCCGGTGCTTATGAGCCCGTTGAGTTAAATGCCGAGGAGCACTTGGGCGGCGCCGCAACTACGCAGGAGATGCGCCAAATTGCGGGGCGCGCGACCACGGCGCGCGTCGCCCCCGACAGCCTGCGCGCCAAGGCGGCAGCAGAGCGCAGCCAGACGCAAAAGAAGGTCATCGTCTTCTCGATCGCCATCGCCATCGTCGCGGTCATCGCCTGCGCCGGCGCCATCCTTATCACCACTGCCGGTGAGGGTCTGGGCGAGCGTCCCGAGCCAATCCTGTCGTCGCGCACGACCGAGAGCGATGCAAATGGCAACACCCAGTCGCAGGATCAGCAGGCACAGACGGACGACACGCAAGACAGTTCTGCCTCTGCCAATTCGTCCTCGAACACCCAAAACCAATCGCAGGGCACCGATTCCTCTACGGCCAACAGCGGTACGCAATCCGGCACGACCGACTCAAGCCAAACGACTGACGGCTCTCAACCGAGCACGGGCGACCAGGCGAATGGCAATACACCGAGTACGGGATCTACCGACAACAGCAACACCAACAGCTCGAGCGGAACCGCGTCCGGCACGGCATCTGACAGTTCAAGCCAAGGCGCGACATCGGGCAACTAGGCACATTTGCCTCTCATAGATAACCGACCTGTATAACGGGCGCGAATCGACAGCGGTTCGCGCCCGTTTGCCTTGGGCGCCGCCATGGCGAGCGCCATGCGACGGTAAGATGCTTTACATGTGTAAAGAGGAGATTTGCCATGAGCAAGACAATAGTTAGGCCCACGCTTTCACTGGGCAACCACATCTATCTGTATCGCCTGCTGCGCGATGCGATTGGATGCGGCAAGCAAACGTTTATGACGCAGGTCGAAGAGGCGCTCGCCGCTGGCGACATGACCGCTTATGACCTGGGCTTCGAATCCACGCGCGAGCTGCTCGAAGAGCTTGACGACTGCATTAAGCTGACCGTCTTTAAGGGCGGTCGCCTGTATGCCACCGTCATCGCCAACGAGGCCTGGGATGCCGCCCTTGCCAAGGGCGAGGACAAGCCCAAGACCGCCAAGGGCGCTAAGCAGTCCTACAAAAAGAAAAAGCGCGGTGAGAAGGACCTCAAGGCTGTGCGCCCCAAGCACGTTAAGCGTCCCGAACCCGTAGTTGAAGCTGCGCCTGAGCCCGAGCCCGAGCTCGAAGTCACTATTGAGGTAACAGCAGAAGCCGAAGCCGAAATCGCCGCCACGACCGACGCCAAAGTCATATCCGAGCAGGAAGCCACTGCGGAGCTCGACGAGGCTCCCAAGTCGACAACCGAAGAAGCCACCAACCAACCCGAGACGCCTGCGTACCAAAACAGCGGTGTCTTTAGCGACGAGACTGAGGACGATCAACCCAACGAGCCCGCCGATCAAGGCGCTACCGAGTCGGCGCCGAAGCCCGAGACGCCGCAGCCCGCCATCTCGCTCACGGTCGTCTATGACCCCGAGAACGCCAACGCCGGCATCACCACCATGGCATCCACGCCCATCGAGGCAAAGCCGAGCGTCGGGAACGAGAACGCGACGCAGGTTGAGGTTGAAACTGCAGCTGCAGACGCGCCCGCCACCGTGAAGCCCGCAGATTCTACGATCAAGCCGAAAACGACGCTAGAGCCCGCACCCGCCATCGAATCCGTGCCCACCTCTGCTTGCGACCAAATTCCCGCACCCGCACCGGCTCCGGTCCCCGCTGCAGCACCGGCCCCCGCACCCGCAGCGCCCGCCATCCCCGAGGACTTCCCCGTCGATTTCGCAACCGAGGTCTTCTGCCCCGGCCCGCTTCTGCACCAGCTGTCGACCTATCTCCCCTACGGCGCCGACACGCTCGGCATCGTCGGCGAGTACTATTGGATTGCCCGCGAGCGCGGTACCATCGAGGCCGCGCGAAACCGCGCAAGCTTCCCCCTGCGCTACACGCAGGCCGGCGAGCGCCACGAAGTCACCGTTCGCATCCGCCGCAACACCACCGGCGGTCTCGGAGCCGCCTGGACCATCGATAAAGTCGAGCCTTCTACCAAGTAACAAAAAGGGACGATAACCCTCAAGGTTATCGTCCCTTTCTCGTTAGGTCACCTGAGCTCGACTAATCACGCGTCAGCTTGCGGTGAATACGATGCGGCTGGGCTGCGTCCTCGCCCAGGCGCTCGATGCGGTTGGCCTGATAGGCCTCGAAATTGCCCTCGAACCAATACCAGTTGCCCGGATTCTCGTCGGTGCCCTCCCACGCCAGAATGTGCGTGGCGACGCGGTCCAGGAACATACGGTCGTGGCTAATGACCACCGAGCAGCCCGGGAACTCGAGCAGCGCCGCTTCGAGCGAGGACAGCGTCTCGACGTCGAGGTCGTTCGTGGGCTCGTCGAGGAGCAGCAGGTTGCCGCCCTGCTTGAGCGTAAGCGCCAGGTTCAGACGGTTGCGCTCGCCACCGGAAAGTACGCCAGCGCGCTTCTGCTGGTCCTGGCCCTTAAAGCCAAAGCTCGCCACATAAGCGCGGCTCGGAACCTCGGTCTCGCCGACCATCATGTGGTCCAGGCCGTCCGAGACGACCTCCCATAGGTTCTTATCGGGGTCGATGCCGGAACGGTTCTGGTCGACGTAAGAAATCTTGACGGTCTCGCCCACCTCGAGCTCGCCCGAAGTCAGCGGCTCCAGACCCACAATCGTCTTGAACAGCGTGGTCTTACCGACGCCGTTGGGGCCGATGACGCCCACGATGCCGTTGCGCGGCAGGGTGAACGAAAGGTCGTCGATAAGCACGCGGCCATCGAACTCTTTGTGCAGGTGATGGGCCTCGAGCACCTTGTTGCCCAAACGCGGGCCCACAGGAATGCGAATGTCAGTCCAGTCGAGCTTCTGGCTTGCGCGGGCCTCGGCCTCCATCTCCTCGTAGCGAGCCAGACGGGCCTTGTTCTTGGCCTGGCGAGCCTTGGGCGAGCTGCGTACCCACTCGAGCTCGGCCTCCATGCGCTTGGCGAGCTTGGCATCGCGGTTGCCCTGCGCCTCGATACGGGCAGCCTTGGTCTCCAGATACGTGGAGTAGTTGCCCTTGTAGGGATAAAGGTGGCCGCGGTCGACCTCGCAGATCCACTCGGCAACGTTATCCAGGAAGTAGCGATCGTGCGTGACGGCAAGCACCGCGCCCTGGTAGTTGTGCAGGAAGTGCTCGAGCCACAGGATCGACTCGGCGTCCAGGTGGTTCGTGGGCTCGTCGAGCAGCAGCAGGTCGGGAGCCTCGAGCAGCAGCTTGCACAGGGCCACACGGCGGCGCTCGCCGCCAGAGAGCACGTTGACCGGCATGTCGGAATCGGGCAGCTGCAGGGCGTCCATGGCCTGGCCGAGCTTGGAATCGATATCCCAGCCGTCGGCGGCGTCAATCTCGTCCTGGAGCTTTCCCATCTCGGCCATGAGGGCGTCCATGTCGCAGTCCGGATCGCACATCTCCTCGCCGATCTTGTTGAAGCGATCGACCTTGGCGATCATGTCGCCAAACGCCATGCGCACGTTCTCGATGACGGTCTTGTCGTCGTCAAGCGGCGGCTCCTGCTGCAGGATGCCCACGGTGTAGCCGGGGGTAAGCCTGGCATCGCCGTTGGAGACCTCCTCGATGCCGGCCATGATCTTGAGCAGGGTCGACTTGCCCATACCGTTGGGGCCCACGACGCCGATCTTGGCACCGGGGTAGAAGCTCAGGGTCACGTCGTCAAGGATTACCTTGTCGCCATGGGCCTTGCGAGCCTGATACATCTGGTAGATAAACTCCGCCATTTGTCTGTTTTATCCTTTCTACCTGTTGTTTCCCTATTCTTGATTCGCTTTAGTGGAAACGAAATGAGAAAACTAGCTCTGAAACGTAACGAAAAAGGGGCATGGTTGCCCATACCCCCTAATACTACCTGGGAAAAATCCCCCAGAACATACCATGAACTGCGTACGCTAGTTTTCCGCAACCTTAACGAACAGCCCGCTGAGATTTGCGCCACAGCAGATACGAGTAGACGTAGACGGCTCCGACCGAACCAAACGCCAGAACCGCAATCACCGCGGCGACGACTTCATTCGAAAGCACAGCACCTGCCACGCCCATCGCAATCAGGCCAACACCCAGCACCATAAAGCAGGCACCGCCAAAGCGCTGCGTACGGCGCCAGTTCTCGGGATCGGCAAGCGCCCAAGGCGTCTTGATACCGAGCGTATAGTTCTGCTTCACACGCGGCAAGTAGTTGCCTACGCCGATGAACAGCAAACCGATAGCACCGGAAATCAGCACGTTGACCGAACCGACCGCCGGCACCACGCCCCAGACCGTAAGCTCTCCCAGCCAGCTTACGGCACACATGAACAAGGTAAAGGCGATTACGAAGCCCTGATAGAACTTGCCCGAGGTTCGATATGCCTCACCTTTAGGATCGATGCGCGGCACCACGCAGAACATTGCAAGAAGTGCCAGAGGCAGCACGCCGAGCGCGGAGGCCATCCAGCTAGGGCCCCAACCGTCGACGGCGCCGTTCGCTCCCCAGTGCGTGGGAATCTGCGCAGGCAAGCTCGGCATCACCATGAGGTGCGCTACGACATTGGCGACGCACAGAGCAACCAGCGCAATCCACACGCGCGACGATACCCCCGTGGGGTGAATGCCCTTGTTTTCGTTATTCATCCTTATCACCTTCCGTGTTTGTAAAGCCCATAAACCAGCCAATTAAATCCTGCATGACGGTGGTGTTTAAGCTGTATACGATGTTTTGGCCATGGCGCTCGTCGGTCACCAACCCGGCGTTTTTGAGCGTCGCCAAGTGATGGCTCAGCGATGGCTTACTGATATCGAAATGCTCGGCAAGCTCCCCCGCCGTGCAATTGCCCTCGCGCAGCAACTCCAAAATGCGCCGTCGCGTTGGATCGGCAAGCGCCTTAAAACCCTCTCCCGGCATAAGACCTCCTCTCATCATCTCTCATGACGCGCACACTATACTCGATATTTAGATGTTTGTCTAACTGTCTAATCTTGTACTCAAAAAAATAGCCGCCTCCGCGTAATGCGAAGACGGCCACTTCTCACGCTACAAACGTGTTTGGGAGTTGGCCAACCCGCTGCAACGGGTGCCATTTGCTTTATCTTATGCGAATCCCGATCCCATTTCAACAAACCCCAAGGGTTCAAATGGAATCGTAATAATACCCTTGATTATCGACTTTATCCGAACACCTCCCACATTC